>DAOORG010000269.1:0-2160 GCA_035389165.1 Chitinophagales bacterium | reverse complement strand
ATTTTAACCGGAAAATTGAAAAAGGTTGTTACCAGTTCTTCAATATCTTCTGTAACAGTAGCAGAAAACAATAAATTTTGTCTCTTTTTGGGTAATAAATCCAAGACACGAATCAACTGTGGTCTAAAACCTAAGTTCAGCATTTCGTCAAATTCATCAATCACTAAACGTTTTATGTTTTTTAAATTGAGTGCACCGTTTAATACTAAATCCAGCAATCTACCAGGTGTTGCGACTACAATATCGGCACCGGCTTTTAATAAGGTTGCTTGTGGTTTAATATTTACACCGCCAAAAACACCTACTACATCTGCATTGGTATATTTTGTTAGCTTCTTGGCTTCTTCTTCTACCTGTACCACCAACTCGCGCGTAGGAACTAGCACCAAAATTTGCGGTAATTTTTCTTTATCGTATTTCCAGTGTTTGATGGATGGCAATAAATAAGCAACGGTTTTTCCGGTACCTGTTTGTGCTATTCCCAATACATCTTTTCCCGACATGATAACGGAAAATGCTTTTGCCTGTATGGTAGTTGGTGTTGTGTAGCCAACATCTTGCAATGCGTTTAGTAAAGGTTTGGTTAGGTTGAGTTCTTCGAAAGTCATTATAGTTTATAATATGCTGCAAAGTTAGCATTTAGATAGTGGTTTTCTTAATTAAGAATAATGTATGCTTTTAGGTAAGAAAGGTTACAAAAGTTTTCCATAGCAAAGATGCAAAAGTTGCCTTTAGTGAAATTCCCACTTTACTATACTACACAGCTATAAATTCCCACTTTGCCATCAAAAAACCTAAAATTTTAGGTTAAAGACGTAAAATTTTAGGTTGTCTACTTAAAATTTTAGGTATTAACAGGTAAATTTTTAGCTATTAATACCTAAAACTTTAGCTTTCATACGTAAAATTTTAGCTCCAGGCATTAAAATTTTACAGTAAAACAGGCATTTTATGATTTATCTATTTGATTCATAATTTTATAATCTGCCTGAAAAAATGATTTGATTGTGAAATCTTAACTTCGTTATAAATTATGCAAGATGAAAAAACACAATTTTGGAGCGGGTCCATCTATTTTACCGCAGGAAGTTTTTGAGCAAAGCGCACAGGCATGCCTGGATTATAACGGAATCGGATTATCGTTGCTGGAAATATCGCACAGAAGCAAAGAATTTACGGCTATTTTGGATGAAAGTCTTGCATTAATTAAGGAATTGCTGCATGTGCCCGACGATTATTCTATTTTATTTTTGCAAGGCGGTGCTAATATGCAGTTTAACATGATTCCGTACAACATTCTGAATGACGATGAAACGGCGAATTTTGTGGAAACGGATATTTGGTCGACACGTGCGGAAGAAGAAACACGTTTATATGGCAACACCCATATCATTGCTTCCTCTAAAGAATCGAATTTCAATTATATTCCAAAAGATTTTAAAGTAGATGAGAAGGCTACCTATTTACATTTAACCTCTAACAATACTATATATGGTACGGAATTTTTTGAGGACAAACAATACTCTGTTCCGGTAGTTTGTGATATGAGTTCGGATATTTTTTCGCGTCCTGTAGATGTTTCCAAGTATCATTTAATTTATGCAGGTGCTCAGAAAAATCTGGGTTGTGCAGGTATAACATTGGTGATTATTAAGAACGAATGGCTTGGCAGAAGCAAACGTCCTAAATCTAAAATGTGGGATTACAGTATTTATGCAAAAAACAACTCTTTATATAATACACCGCCTGTTTTTACTATTTATACTTGTTTGCTAACATTACGTTGGTTGAAAAAGCTTGGTGGTTTAACGGAAATGGAAGCGCGCAACAAAGCGAAAGCTGCATTATTATATGCGGAAATCGATAGAAATTCTTTATTTAAAGGACATGCGGTAGAAGAAGACAGAAGCAGAATGAATATCAATTTTGTGACTACACATCCGGATCCCGAAGTTTCGGGAGAAGAAGCCTTTCTGGAATTTGTGAAACCTTATGGTATTCACGGCATCAAAGGCTACCGCACGGTTGGCGGTTTCCGTGCTTCTTGTTATAATGCATTGCCTATTGAAAGCGTGCAGGTGTTGGTAGATGCAATGCAGGCATTTGAGAAAACGAGATAATTTTGTCTGAATTGGGATTTATGGATTTGTGGATGACTGG
>DAOORG010000268.1:0-3704 GCA_035389165.1 Chitinophagales bacterium | reverse complement strand
TTGAAGTTAGATCCGAATAATCATCTGGCCTATAATAACATGGGTTCTGCCACTTACAATAATCAGAATATTGCAACTGCCAGTATAATTGATTTAAAGAAAGCGGAACTGGAATTTAATAAAGCCATTGAATTAAAGCCGGATTTTGAATTAGCATTGCGCAACAGAGGAATTGTGCGATTTTATATGGATAAACTGGATGAGTCGTATCAGGATTTACTCAGAGCCATACAACTAGAACCCAACGACGAAAATGCGCATTATTATCTGGGTAAGTTGTTGTATAAACAGAAAAATTATCCGGTTGCCTTACAGTTTTTTGACAATGCCATCAGCAAGGTTAATTACAAATCTAATTTCTATGTCGATCGTGGTATGTGTAAAATTGAAATGGCCAATTTTAAAGCAGCTCGTTCCGATTTTTATAAAGCTATGCAATTAACCAACGATAAAGGCTATGCACAGTATCAGATGGCGCGTTGTTATGCTGCTGAGGCAATGAAAGCGGAGACCTTTACTGCATTGAGAGAAGCTAAAAAAGAAGGATTGTTTATGGATACGAAATATTTCGGCT
Organism: Chitinophagales bacterium; assembly: GCA_035389165.1. Lineage (GTDB taxonomy): Bacteria > Bacteroidota > Bacteroidia > Chitinophagales > JADIYW01 > JADJSS01. Next base: position 3,130 of record DAOORG010000268.1, on the reverse strand, counting down.
ATATCGCAAAAGATATTTACTTTATTGGTTGGTCAAAAGATAAAGATTTCATTGCATTGATTAACGAACTTAAATTCGGCAAGAAATAGAACTATCCGCCGCCGCCATCCACACCGCTGCCACTGTCTTCAAAATTCGATTTCTTTTGTTTGCTGAATGGCGTTTTACTTTCTGATTTTCCAAATCTATATGTAAATACAATATTGCCGACAGTAGATTCCCAGTATCTTTTTACATTGCCGCTAAAGGTACTTCCTTGCGTGCTTACACCAAAATATTGCGTATGAAATACATCGCTGACATTTACAGCAATACTGGCTTTGTTGTTTTTCAGGAAATCGTATTTAAAACCAATATTGGCAAAAACCATCGGTGTAATTTCACCTTGTAAAAACTTAATTTTACTGCGGTACATCACCATTAACTGAATGGAAGCTTTCGGATTAATGTTGAAGGTATTCATCAATCGGATATTGTACTGGAAGCTATTGGTCGTGGCATCTACTTCACCATTTGGCACATCACCTTTAACGGTATTCTGATAAAAATTTCCTGACAACACAAAGCTCCACCATCTGAACAAACTTGTCCTATTCGTAAATTCCACACCAATATTTTGTCCGGTGTTCAGGTTGTCAAAACTAACATTCGAACGCCCAAGGCTGTCCACGGTTCTGTAGCGTGTAAAAACATTATAAGCGTAACGATAATAAACCGTAGTGCTAAAGAAGATGCTGCGCTGAAAGGTGGAATCTCTCTTTGAGGGTTTCAGCTCAATATTTTTCACATGCGTCAACTCTACGGCATGCGTATAAGCCGGTTTCATTCTCGGATTTCCGGTCAGGATATTATATGGGTCACTATAATTTCCAAACGGATTGAGTTGTTCAAATCCAGGTCGGTTGATGCGTTTACTGTAAGACAAACTCAGTGAATGATTTTTCGGTAAATTAAACGACATGGAAGCCGACGGAAAATAGTCAAAATATTTTTGCTTAAATTTTTGATTACCTACATTCTGCGAGATATCAATATTGGTATTTTCCAGTCGAACACCGGCTTTGTAATTAAATACTTTCTTAACGGCACCGCCAAAAATCATATATCCTGCATGTATCATTTCGTTGTATCTGTATTGATTGGAAATGGAACTGTCAAATACAATCTGCTGCGTGCTGCTATTAACAGAATCGGCGTATAATTCACTGTTAATATCACGAAGTGAAAACTTGTAACCGATTTCCAGTTTTGATTTTGATTTTTTAAATGGTTGCGTGTAATCTGCCTGCACAAATCCGGAATGTGACAGGTTGGTATTTTCATTATGTTGCAATAAATCAGTTCGGTTGAGTTCTGTATTGTTAATGTCAATTGCTTTTTGAGTATATTCCGGCGTTGATTTTCTGTTGGAATAGCCATAGTTGGCAGCAATAATTAAATCGTTAGAATTATCTTTAAACGTTCTTCGATACGACGTATTCAGCTCTGTATTCCAATTCTGATTTTTGGCTACATTGTACCGATTGTTGGCACTCAGATAGTCAACAACAGAATCTAAAAAGTCTGTACGTACTTTGCCTTTATTCGTGCCGTTAGATTGACTTACTAAAACACTAAAAGAAAGCGAGTTTTTTTCTTTTATATTCCAATCCAAATTGCTGTTTATGGTATTTGCAAAATTGTGCGAAGTGCCTCTATCATTAGTATTCAGGTAAAATGGTGATTGGTTGGGAAAGAAATTATAGCGCTGGCTGCTGCCTTTGTAATAACTTTCCGTAAATCTGAAATTATAGGATGTAGTAATGCTGATATTATTTTTACGATAGCTGATAGTTGCGCCGGTATTCGCATCGTATTTGGTGCCATAACCGATGGTAAAGTTGCCGTTCAGTCCGCTTTTCATATTTTTTTTCAATACAATATTGATAATACCCACTTCGCCTTCAGCATCATATTTTGCAGACGGATTGTTAATCACTTCTATGCTTTCTATCTGAGAAGCCGGAATGGCATCCAGCACCGCTTTTGTATTGGCCACAGTAATTCCGGATGGTTTTCCGTTGATGAAAACGCGCAAATTTCCCGAGCCGCGCATAGAAAGATTGCCGTCCTGGTCAACTTCCACAACGGATACTTGTTTCAACGCATCCACGGCAGAGCCACCGGTAGACAGTACGTTTTTGTCCATGTTGAATACTTTTTTCTCCGCATTGACCTGCATGAAACTTTTTTCTGCCGTAATCTCTACTTCATCCAACACACTGGCATCTTCTTCTACTTTCAGGGTGCCAAGGTTGACGTCCGTTTTATCCGGTGGAATTACCATAATCGGTTTTTTTACAAGGTCTTTGTAGCCGACATAAGAAACCGTTAATTCATAAGCGCCTAAAGGTATTTTGGTGATTTCGAAGAATCCTTTTTCATCCACCAGTGAACCCAATATAATGGTAGAATCTTTTAAATTTTTGATGGTAACGGAAGAATATTCCAAAGGTGTAGATTTTGCCGCATCTACAATTTTACCGCTAATTCTTCCTATAGCAGGTGGCGGACCGCTAAATCCTTGCGGTGGTTGTGCTACTATTGTAAAAGTAATAAGTAGAAAGAAATAGGTAAGAAGGTGTTTCATGATTTTATTTATTAAATAAAACGGAATTTTTGATATTAGTATTCAACTTTGCGACTTGGCGTCTTTGCGTGAAATTATTTGTGATGATTAGTGTAATTCGCAGTAGAAATATTACAGTTTAGTAAACGAAACCAACAATAAAATCCAGCCGATGATAAAGCACAAACCACCTAAAGGTGTGATAGGTCCTAAAATGGGTGTGAGTGCATCTGTGCCTAGTATACTGCGTGTGGCTAACAGATAAAGTGAGCCAGAGAAAAACAAGATTCCGACACTAAAAAACCAGCCGGCAAAAGTCAGTGTTTTAGGTTGAATTTTATCTGCTAAAAAGACAACGGCAAATAAGGCAATTACATGATAAAACTGATATTGCACACCTTTGTTAAAAATTTCTAACTGATAGGCATCTAATTTTTCTTTCAATGCATGTGCACCAAAAGCACCTAAGATAACAGCCAATGCGCCATATGCTGCTGCAATAATTCCGAATGTTTTTTGCAT
>DAOORG010000267.1:0-3714 GCA_035389165.1 Chitinophagales bacterium | reverse complement strand
TCCAAATTTCAACAAGTAATATTAATTCCAAGAAATGTATTTTTACTGGATGGTATTGGCGCGCTGGTTTCATCTTTGTTCTTGGTAGTATTATTAGCTCCATTCGAATCTTTTTTTGGAATGCCATCTGATTATGTATATCAACTGGCTATACCTGCATTTGTATTTGCTGTTTATTCAATTGCATGTTATGTGTTTAATCCGAACAACTGGCAACCCTTTATGAAATTGATTGCGTTGGCTAATTTTATATATTGTTGTGTAACGTTCTATCTTATATTGAAACTGTTTTACAGACTAACCCAGTTTGGAGTTCTATATTTTATATTGGAAATAGCGGTGATTTTCATGGTCATTGCGCTAGAAATAAATACAATCAGAAAACAAGTTTAAATAAGATTAAAAGTGCAACTTATTAACTGATATATTTTATGTAATTTAGAATACTATTTAAATCACCAAATTGGATTTTTCTCAACTCACGCAAGATAAAAACATTCAACTAACCGGAATTATTATCGGAGTGATATTTATTGCCGGTAATCTTTTCGAGTTTATCTATTCTCACTATAAGAATAAAAATTATTACAGTTTTCAATCCATCATCATAAATTTCAGTCTTGCGTTGTTACAACAGTTAACAGATGTGTTTAATAAAGTTATTTTCTTTCTTGGCTTTTATTATGTGCAGCAGCATTATTCTATTCAGCAATTCTTAGGTTGGAAATCCGTTCAAATTGATTTTCCATTTACGGTATCTTCTCATTTTCCGTTTTTAGAAATTAATATTTATATGCTTTTCGTGTGGTTGTTTATATTGGTAGTAGCCGATTTTTGCCAGTATTGGTTGCACCGCCTTTCTCACGAAGTCAATATACTTTGGGCGGGTCATATCGTTCATCATTCTATGGAAGCATATAATTATTCGGTTGCCTTAAGGCAATCATTTATTGAAAGCATGTACACCTGGATATTTTATCTTCCACTCGCATTTTTTGGTGTTCCGTGGCAACTGTTTATTATGGCGTACAGTATTAGTTTAATCTGGCAATTCTTCGTTCATACCAGACTCATCAATCGTATGGGATTTCTGGAAAATATATTTATGACGCCATCACATCATCGTGTGCATCATGGTAGAAATCCACAATATTTAGACAAGAATTACGGTGCTTTATTTGTTTTTTGGGACAAGCTTTTTGATACATTTGAGCCTGAAATGGAAGCTGTAGATTATGGCATTACGGTGCCTGTTCAAACACAAAATCCTATCTGGATTAATGTGCATCAACACCTGCATATTTTTAAGTTATTTTTTTTGACAAATGGTTTTAAAAATAAATTTAAAGTTGTTTTCGGAAGACCAGATTTTGTGCCGACAGATGGAATGGGTATTTTTAATCGCACTAAATTATTGCCATCAACAGCGGTAGAAAAACTTCCAATTTTGAAAAACGTATACATTTTTTTAAATTTTCTATTATCTGCATTGTCTGGTTTTCTGTTAGTGAACTACTACCACGAAACACAAAATTGGCTGATGTTTATTCCATTTGCCTTATTGGTTGCATTTAGTTTTACTGTTAATATTGCATTGCTGGAAAATAAAAAATGGGCAGACTATGCCGAAGTTTTCAGACTGTTTATCTTTATTTTAGTTGGGATTGTATTGAATAAAATGTCATTTCACCAAACCATAGGAATAACAATTGCTATAGCAGCTGGTTGCTTGTTGCTATTTACTTTGTTAATTGCCAGAAGCTATCAACAAGGTGTAACTACTTCACAAAAGTAACAATCAAAAACAAGGTAAGCATTACCGTAAAAAAGATTGCTACAAAGTACTTGTGCAAGTCAATATCTACTCGTTTGTTTGCCATTATCTAAACTTAGTTCACATAAATTTAACATGAAAATTACATATTGTAATTAAGTAGTTATGCACAAACCTTTATTACTGTTTTTTAGAACACAACATAAATCTCTCTGCTAATTGATTGAAAATATTCTTATTTTAGCGCCAATAGAAAAAACATGTCAGAAATAAATAAATACAGCAAAACAGTTACTCAGGACACCACTCAACCGGCAGCACAAGCCATGTTGCATGCAATTGGTTTAACTGATGAAGATTTTAAAAAAGCACAAGTAGGAATAGCCTCCACAGGCTGGGACGGAAATCCATGTAATATGCATTTAAATGCATTAGCCGCTAACCTCAAGAAGTTAGTGACACAGGAAAATCTGGTAGCGCTGAATTTTTATACGATTGGTGTCAGCGACGGAATTTCTATGGGAACTTCCGGTATGCGCTATTCTTTGGTTTCCAGAGAAGTAATTGCCGATTCTATTGAAACAAATGCAGGTGCTCAATTTTATGACGGAATTATTTCTATTGCAGGTTGTGATAAAAATATGCCTGGTGTAATTATGGGCATGTCAAGACTAAACAGACCATCGCTGATGGTGTATGGCGGAACAATAGCACCTGGAAAATATAAAGGCGAAACGCTTGATGTGGTTTCTGCTTTTGAAGCATTAGGTAAAAAATTTGCAGGTACCATTTCAGACGAAGACTACAAAGGCGTTATAGACCATGCTTGTCCGGGTGCCGGTGCCTGTGGTGGAATGTACACTGCCAATACGATGGCTTCAGCTATTGAAGCTTTAGGTATGAGTTTGCCGTATTCTGCCAGTAATCCGGCTATCAGTGAAGACAAGAAAAATGAATTGAAACAAGCAGCTTCCGCCATTAAAAACTTGCTGGAAAAAGATATTAAGCCAAGCGATATTATGACGTTTAAAGCATTTGAAAATGCCATACGACTGGTTATTGTTTTAGGTGGAAGCACGAATGCGGTGATGCATTTGATTGCCATGGCAAAAACCATAGGTGTAAAACTTACGCTGGATGATTTTGTTCGCTTAGGAAATACAACACCGATGCTGGCAGATTTTCGTCCAAGTGGAAAATATGTAATGGAAGACTTACATAAAATCGGTGGTGTGCCCGGCGTGATGAAATATTTATTGAAAGAAGGTATGCTGCACGGCGATTGCATGACAGTGACCGGCAAAACAGTAGCAGAGAATTTAGCAGATTTGCCAGATTTGTCAGCAGGACAAGATTTATTACATACTGTTGCCAATCCTATAAAACCATCCAGTCATATTCGTATTTTATATGGTAATCTGGCACGTGAAGGCGCTGTGGCAAAAATCACTGGAAAAGAAGGCGAACGGTTTGAAGGAACAGCAAAATGCTATGATTCTGAACAGGATGCGATAAATGCAATGAAAGAAAAGAAAGTCGTGGCTGGCGATGTGGTGGTTATACGATATATCGGCCCGCGTGGTGCACCGGGAATGCCGGAAATGTTGAAACCAACCTCCGTGTTAATGGGTGAGGGCCTTGGTAAAGACGTGGCATTGATTACAGATGGAAGATTCAGCGGCGGTTCACATGGATTTGTGGTTGGACACGTAACACCGGAAGCACAAAACGGTGGCAATATTGCATTGGTAAAAGATGGTGATACTATTTTAATTGATGCAGTAAACAATACCATTGATGTCTTGATAAGTGAAGAAGAATTAAATACCAGAAGAAGTACCTGGACTGCACCTGCACTGAAAGCTACTTCAGGGATTTTATATAAATATGCAAAAACAGTTTCTTCTGCCAGCGAAGGTTGTGTAACAGATGAGTTTTAA
>DAOORG010000266.1:1016-3721 GCA_035389165.1 Chitinophagales bacterium | reverse complement strand
TTATGGCATTTAATGCGACCATTGAAAGTTTAAGAAAAATGGACGGTTGGGATTCTCCAGTTAAAACACAAACCGAAATCAGAGACCTACGTCCGCTGTTTCCAGATGATGATGAATTGTTAAAAGATACCAATGATTAAAATCACTACGGCATTGAAAATGATTAAGAAACTCCGAAAGCGAAAGCGAATAGTCCAAGGCGGACAGGGTGCCTCTAAAACATATTCTATCGTAACAATTTTAATCGACTATGCTATTAAGCGACCAAACACCACAATCACAGTATTTCAGCATGAGTTATCTAAGATGAGGGAAACGGTAATACTCGATTTCTTAACCATCATGCGTAAACTGGAATACTTCAATACAAATGAATGGATTGGTGGCAAAAAGTACAATTTCCCAAATGGCAGCTTTATTCAATTTGTCGGATTAGATAAAGAGGATATTGGTAAAGGCTTCCGCCGTGATATTGTCTATTTCAACGAGGCAAATCGTGGAATTAGCTTTAATACTTACCAACAGATTGAAACACGATCTAAAATAGTTTACATTGACTTTAATCCAGACCGTGAATTTTGGGTACACAAAGAAGTGATGACCGGAAATGACTTTGACTTCTTAATCGTTGACTTTACACATAATGAGCAACTTCCTGATATTGAACGAAATAACATTTTAGAATATAAGCGCAAAGGATTCTTGAATCCTGATATTGCTTCATACGACCAAAAGGATAATATAAAATCCGAATACTGGGCAAACAAATGGCGGGTTTATGGTTGCGGTCAGGTCGGAGTGCTTGAAGGTCAGATATACAACTGGTCAATCATTGACACTATACCGTCAGAGGCGGAGTTAATCAGCTACGGACTTGACTTTGGATTCAACGATCCGACAGTATTAGTGGAGCTGTATAAATACAACCTTGGTTACATTGTCAATCAGCGTTTATGGAAAACACACATGGACGCTTCTGAATATCCAAAAGTATTCCAGGATTTAAACCTGAATAAAAAAATAACTATCCGCGCGGATGGAGCACGACCTGAGCTGATTGCAACTATTAAAAAACTAGGATTGTCAATCGAAGGTGTTGACAAAGCGCAAAAGAACGACCGGATATTATTATTGAGCAGCGAAACGATAAGTGTAACACGTCAATCTAAAGAACTTATCCAGGAACAACAGAACTATGTCTGGAAGAAAGCAAACGATGGCAGCAACAAAGATGTGCCGATTGAAACGGATGATCATGGTATGGATGCCACACTTTATTCAGCGGACAAAGTAGTTATCAGATTGAAACGTAAATCTTCAGGACTTAAAGTAATTGATTATGATTAACGAACTGGAAAATATCACCGTTTTGCAGTTCTTTTCATTGCCTATGGATGAACTACTGCAGCAATACAATATTTTGAAGATGCTGAGGCAATCCGATACTTTAAAGGATAAAAAAGCGGATAGTATGTTGATGCAACCATATTCTATGATTGTTAAACTGAAAAAATACTATTCAAACCTTACACCGGAAGCGATGGTGACAATGGTTAAAATGGTATTCGGTATTGAAAATGAAGTTCAAATGCAGTTCAAAATAGTTGAATACTTTCCGGCGGTCAACTTCATTGTAAACGGATTGGATAAGATTATCGAGTTAGAAGTAAAGCGTTTAACATCACAGCCAAAAGAAGAATTGTTGATGGCTGGAGTTGAGAAAATGCAAGTGTACGGTGATTTAAATACTATTGACCAGTTGGCTGGTGGTGATATGTTGAAGTGGAATGAGATTGAAAAGATGCCCTGGCAATATGTATTCACTAAGTTATGCATGGAAAAAGACCGTGCTGAGATTCAGGAAAGCTATTCAGAAATTATTAGATTAAAAAACCAACCACAAAATGCACATAGCTGATAAATTAAAAGAAATCTGTGACCTTAACCGATGGTCATTTGACTACGCTCGTAAGGATTACCAAAATTTAAACGACTTTGAGTCGGATGCTGCATTGCCGGAAAATACGCACATGCTTTTGGACCCGGTAGTTATTACCGAAAAAAGAAACATTGATACAGGTGCGCTCGAGTCAACAACTTATAATTCTGCATTTTTATTCTGTGTAAAAGCGGACTTTGATACGAATTATACGGAAAAGTTTGAGCAATACATCAAGCCATTGAAATCTAAAATTGATTCAATTATCAGTGTTAACCTGAATGCATGCAGTGATTATGAGGTGATAACATGGAAAATGACAGAAGGTATTGACTTATTTGACACCAATGTTTCAGGATATATTGTTGAATTTGAAATTAAACAGGATAATTAGTATGAGTTTACAGAAAGCAATAACAGGACTACACCGAAATGCACGTGCTTTGGTCGGTCAAAAAGTTAACGTCAAAATGGAAGACAATGATTACGACAAAGTAATGGTTGTTGAAGATGTAAAGTTCAACCGAAAACCAAAGATTATGGATAATACCGTTTCGCTTCAGGTGCGGTTGAGATTTGCCAACATGAGATATTCAGATGTCATTTTAAAAACAGTAATACCACAGTAATAATGGCATACACCCGCTCAACCATATATGCGTTATGGCTTTCTGAATTGAAAGCAGACCTGATAAAAGCCTATAAAGCTTCAGGACTTGAAGCTAGTGGTGAATTTGAAAAACAATTGGAAGCGGTGGCAACAAAT
>DAOORG010000266.1:0-1006 GCA_035389165.1 Chitinophagales bacterium | reverse complement strand
ATGGTGCCTATCATTCTCAATTTATGGAGCTTGGACGACGTTCTGGAAAAAGACCACCAATAGCCGCCATATTAAAATGGATTGAAGATAAGAAATTGACACCAAGACCAGGTATTTCAAAGCGTGCATTGGCATTTTTGATAGCAAGAAAGATTGGTCGTGATGGAATTCGTGTACCAAATAAATACAATGCCGGTGGAATTATCAGCAAGGTGATAACGGAGCAAAGAATTATGGAATTAATCAATCAATTAAAATTTGTGGAAGTGGAACAAATCACTTCTGATATTATGAACCTAATAAAAGCAGCTTAATGGCAAAGTACAGAATTTATAGCACAGATGGAAAATTAATCGCTGAAGTTTATGCGGACGAAATAACCACAAAAGGTGAAAGTATTTTTTTATATAAAGGTGAATGCGATATGGAAGTGGTGGCAATCGTATCACATAATCATACAATAGTAAAATGTTAAACAAATGGCAATAGAACTAATAAAAGAACTCTTACCTACAATGGTGGTGTATGGTTATCTGGATGGTGATATTCAGAACTCATACACACATCAAACACCATTTATGGCGGGTTACAATATGCAAGTCGTAAAATGGAAGTCGGATTCTGTTTCACCAGCAGTTAAAGGAAACATTCAAGTCAACGATTATGAATTTGAAAACCTATTCAGCTTGTCGGATGGTATTTTCTCGTTCAATATTCAGGAAGCAATCAATACGATTCTTGGAAACTTTGATGATAACTTAGATTACAATACGGCTGACTGGGTTATTTACGATGATAACCTATTGAAGAAAATAACCGTTGTTTTGTCGGTTTTACTGGAAGATGAAAGCACTGAAACAAAAACCATAACTGCTTATGTTACGCGTGCCGTTCACCAGATAGGTGATAAAAATGCAGAGTGCATGGTAAGTTTTGACCCTACAGCTTTTACAACTTCTGTTTACAGCACACAGATAATGCATAAGTACGACAATCTATACAGACG
>DAOORG010000265.1:0-3722 GCA_035389165.1 Chitinophagales bacterium | reverse complement strand
CATTCATCGGTAGCGGCAATGTGGCAACTCATTTGGCAAAAGCTTTTTCTAAAAAAGGCATTACCATTCAGCAGATATACAGTCAAACCTGTGATAACTCTGAAGTTTTAGCCTGGCAAGCAAATTCCATCTACATTTGTGATTTAGACGAACTGAACTTAGATGTTGATTTGCTGATTTTTGCAGTGAAAGACGAAGTAATTAAAACCTTGTCTCATTTTATTTTGCAAAAAAAGCCCGACATGAAAATGGTGCATACTTCAGGGTCTGTTGGGTTAGATGTTTTTGAAAATGCAATCAATACAGGGATTTTATATCCGCTTCAATCTTTTTCCAAAACAAAAAAAATAGATATAAGTGAAGTGCCCTTTTTGATAACGTCAAATAATAATTCATTTAAAGAAGAAATTAAAGAGTTGGCAAAATTACTCAGCCATAAAGTGTATGAGTATACGGATGAACAACGCAAGCATTTACATATTGCAGCAGTTTTTGTCAATAATTTTTCCAATCATTTATTTGCAGTTGCACAGGAATATTGTGAAAAACATCAGCTCGATTATCAATTATTAATGCCGTTAATTCATGAAACCATCCATAAAATTGATACCATTTCTCCAAAAGACGCACAAACAGGACCGGCCAGAAGAAATGATATGGAAATTATAGACAAACATTTATATTTACTGAAACAAGAAGATGAACATTTACATCGGATCTACAGTTTACTCACAGACTCCATCCTGAAAATGTACAAGTAATGCACCATTATCCTAAAAATAGTTTAGAAAAATTAGATTTCCCTTTTATTTTAAAAGAACTGGAAAGCCTTTGTTCCGGAAGTTTGGGTAAACAATTAATATTGAAACAAACATTCTTAACCGATTTGGATATATTGAATAAGCAACTTCAATTTGTAAGAGAAGCTAAAGAAATTATCGAGAATGATACGCAGCTGCCACAATATGGTTTTAATGAATTGCCTTTTTTAATAAAATTAAAAATCGACAATTTTTATCTGGATGTGAAAGAACTGATTGAGTTATATTACGCATTAAGTGCAGTAGCCGAAGTCTTCCGTTTTTTTACACCAAAAGCAAGACAACAATTATATCCTTTTTTAACAGAAAAAATAACAGACTATAATTTAGAATTGGGATTAATAGCTTCTATTTCAAAAGTTATTGATATTGATAAAGAAATCGTAAGAGAAAATGCAACGCCTGAATTATCCAAAATCAGAAAGCAAATTCACGAAAAAATACAGGAAATTAATGCTGTTTTTCGTCGGGTGTTGTCATCGCATAAGCAACAAAATGTTTTAGCAGATACCGAAGAAACCATTCGTGATGGCAGACGAGTATTGTCGGTGAAATCCGAATATAAACGCAGTATAAAAGGACTGATTACCGATGAAAGTGATAATGGAAATATCACTTATATTGAACCGAATGAAACAGTTTTTCTGAATAATGAACTCACAGAATTATACCTGGACGAACGTCGCGAAATTCATAAAATTTTAGTAGACATTACTTCCAAAATCCAGCCTTATAAAGAGAATATTGAATCTTTGCAAGTATTGATGAGTGAGCTGGATGTAATTCGTGCAAAAGCATATTTTGGCATTAATTATAATTGCACCATGCCTCAAATATCTAAAGAACGGCAAATATATTTACGCGAATTTGTGCATCCGGTGTTGTATCATCATCATAAAAAGCAACATAAACCCATTATAGATAACACCATTTTGCTGGATGATAAAAACAGGATAGTGGTGATTTCAGGTCCAAATGCAGGCGGTAAATCTATCATCTTAAAATCAGTTGGATTGATACAATTAATGTTCCAATTCGGCATGTTGATTCCGGCAAAAGAAAATTCAGTACTTTCCGTTTTTGATAATTTATTTGTAGACATCGGCGATGAACAATCTATAGAAAATGATCTAAGTACCTACAGTTCGCATTTGTCCAATATGAATTATTTTTTATCAAAAGCTACTTCGAAAACACTTGTATTGATTGATGAAATGGGCATGGGTACCGATCCGGCATTAGGTGGACCAATGGCAGAAGCTATCCTGGAAAGTTTACACCAGAAAAATGTATTTGGTGTGATTACCACGCATTTTAATAACTTAAAAGTATATGCTGCTAACACCGAAAATATGCAGAGCGGTGCGATGGCATTTGATACCAAACAATTAAAACCGTTATATCAATTGCAGGTCGGACAACCGGGCAGCTCTTTCACCTTTGAGATTGCAAAAAAAAGTGGTTTGTCTGATGCAATTATTAAAAGTGCTTCTGCAAAAATAGGCGATAATAAAAAAGTATTAGACGAAGTGCTGACAGACATTCAAACAGAAAAGCATTTTATAAAAGGGTTGCGTAAAAATGTGCAGGTCAAAGAATCACAGTTACAGGATTTAACGAAAAGCTACGAACAACTCAATAAAGAACTGGAGAAAGAAAAAAAACGATTGCTGAAGCATTATGAAGCACGTTTGTTAGATCGTTTTAATGACGAGAGCCGCAATCTGGAAAATGAAATGCGCAGCTGGAAAGAAGCAAAGAATAATAAAGATAAATTTCTGGAAGTGCGCACTTACATAGATGAAAACAGAGCACAGATAGAAAAAAAATTAGAGGATGTTCCGGTGCTGATTTCGGATAAATCAACGAAACAAATTGTTGTTGGTTCAAAAGTGAAATTGGAAGAAGGATCAGAAACAGGCGTGGTATTGGAATTAAAAAACAATAATGCCATTGTAGCCTTCGGAAACCTGCAGACAAAAGTTAAAATGCACCAGCTTATTGTTGTGGAAGAAAAAAAAGGAATTTCGGAACAGAAACGAAATGTTTATTCTTCCAAAATTCTAATTGAAAAAAGTGAATTTGACTATAATTTAGATTTACGTGGATTGATGAAAGATGAGGCCATTACCGCATTGGATAATTTTATGGACAGAGCAATCATGTATGGAATTCACAATATAAAAATTATTCACGGACGCGGAACCGGCGCTTTGAAGCAAGCCGTTCAATTCTATCTCAAAAAATATCCGCATGTCAAGTCGTTTCGCTATGAAAATGATCAGTTTGGCGGCGACGGAATTACCTTAGTGGAAATGAAATAGTAAACAATTTGTGTAAAACGAGTTTATTGTCTTTTTCGCCTTAAAATCTTATATTTATACTAAATCTAATTTTTATGACAAAGACCTTTACTTTGTTTTTTCTCTTATTGGGAAATCTGTTTTTTTCAATAGCCAAAAACAATCTACATATCGTTGAAATTAATCCTGTTGCTTTTGATAATACTGCAGCAAAAACTTCTAGTGCTACAACTGCTTTCAGATTTGAAAATACTGATTATTTAGTAATTGAACCCAAGTTGAATTCAGCAGCAATTTTTGAAGGCAAAGACGTTTCTATAAATTCTTACTTGGGCAATGGCCTTTATTTAATTGCAACGGATGCAGATAAAACAAGTTTGCTTTTGCAGTCTATACCATATAAAAAAGTGGGTTATATAGCAGAAGAAAGTAAACTAGATGAGTCATTAATAACAACTACAGCAGCAGTTCCTGTCACTGTAATGTATGCATCCGGAACAAGCAATCTAACCATCACAACATTAGCAGAGCAAACAGGAATAAGTATTATAAATAATGATAAAGTACATCATCACTTTTCTGCATATGCAAATAAATC
>DAOORG010000264.1:0-3736 GCA_035389165.1 Chitinophagales bacterium | reverse complement strand
AAAGAGTTAGCTATGTGGCGGAAAGCGTCAGCTATGATGCGGAAAGCATGTAAGTGTTTTTGTTTTATGCTATTATAATAATATGTTAATTTATATTAAAATGATTTTTCTCTATTTTTAATTTATCTTATTCGTTTTATGTTTGATTATTAATCACTTTAAAACAAAAAATTATGGAACCTACAGAAGTAAAAAGAGTGTTTGCTTGCGCAGACTCAAAAATGACAGAAGCGGCTCGCACTATTCTGGGCTTGCTTACTACAGACATTGCAGCCTTTACTGCATTTGACAGCACTATGAATGGTGTTTTTCTTACCGATTACGAAAATGCTATCAACGATGCCGATACCGTGGTAGCAGACACCGCTGTAATAGACCAGCTGGTGAGCAAAACGGAAACGGTCATAGAGGTAATGGATACGGCACGCAGCAAATACCGAGATGTGAAGTATTTTGTGCAAAAGGCGTTTCCCAACAGTGTGGGCATCCAGGGTGAGTTTGGACTGAACGATTATGACCGGGCACGCAAAAGCACTGCACAGATGATTCAGTTTCTGAACGAGATGTTTAATGCCTGCACTAAATATAGTGCAGCCCTGATTACGGCAGGTTATAACCAATTGGCCATTGATGAAATTAAAGACATACGCGATAAGCTGCAGTTGTGCAATTTAAGACAGGAGGTATTTAAGAAAGAACGTCCAAAACTTACTGAAGACCGTATCATTATTCTTAACAAATGCTACAACATGATGGTGCAGGTGAATGCAGCGGCGCAGCTGGTATTCCGCGATGATTATGCCAAACAAAAACAATATGTATACAGTGCTGCGCCGGGCAACACGGTGGATGAGGAAGAGTTTGAGGGAACAGTGGCTCCCACTTTTACCAAAACCATTACGGCGGTGGGTGCAGAGGATGCGGTGTATACGTTTCGCAATACGGGCTTAGTGCCACTGGTGTTTTGCCTCTCTGTAACCGAGGATGGTGAAGCAGCCATACCAAAGATTACCATTGGCGGCGGTGCCATTGTTACCCAAACCTCTGCCGATATGGACCCTGATGGTACAGCGGTGTATCTGCTGGTAAACAACCCGAGTACCTCTACCGAGGGCAGCTATAAAGTACAGATAAATATTTAAGCCTTTTTTGTGTACAATTTGACCAGATTGTCGCAGCACTTTCATGCCTTTGCCTGAAGGTGCTTTATTAAAGGTTATACTATAAAAATCAGCCGGAAGTTATTACACTTCCGGCTGTTCTTTATAGTACTTAAAACAAAGAAGTATCTTATAGTTTAAAGACCATTCCAATATTTGCTAAACTTTTGCCCCAACCGAATTCACCATTAATACCAATTTTATCATTAAAGTAATAACGGATTCCGTAATACACACCACCAAATCCTATTGGTCTTGCTCTTCTAAGATCTTTATAATAGGCAATTGCTATACCACTACCCGCACTTGCACCGAAGTACATATCTAATTTATCTGCGTGTTTTGCCTTGCTTTTCTTGTCGGCAATAAGCTGATAAAAATGGAAGTTGAAGATGACACCAATTGGAATGTTGAATTCACCGGTGTTACTATTGCCATATCTGCCTCTTCCACCAACACCAGTAGTGAAACCTAAACCCAGATATTTATGAACGCCGAATTCACCTTGTACATTCAGTTGACCGGTTATTGGCCAATACCAGTTTCTTACGCGTGCATTATTCGAATTTTTATAGTAGTAATTATCGAAATGGAAAAACTGAGATGCTCCAAATCCAACCGAAATTACTTTTGAATTGCGCTGCCATGCCTGTGCGCTGGCATAATCTGCTGAAAACAGCATCGTGGAAACAAGCATCATAATAGATAGAAATTTTTTCATAATTGTTGTATTAATTGTTTAAGAAATGTTTTAAGAGTGAATGCATTTTCACGGTGCAAAGATGATGGTCTGAAAAAGGCATGTGTTATGTAATTTTTGAAAATTGTTACATAATTTGACAGTCTGTTTCAATGTATAATCACTCTAATTCGATCATATTAAATAGCCTCTACTATCTGGAAATCTGCATTCTCTCTGGTAAATACTATATGATTGAAGTTTTTGCCCAGCACCAAATCTGTACCAATGTAGAAGTATTCTGAGCTAACGATATAATCTATTCCGGTATAAGTTATTCTGATTTTTTCACCCACTAATTTCCACTTGCCCTTCATCGATTTTATGGCAATGCCATTTTCATCCGCAAATTCATGTATAAAAGTGTGATTTGGGTTAAACGTAAAAAATTCAGTCTGATATTCCGGTTGATTGGTAAATACTTTCTGGAAGTCATTGATCTTGCTTTGACTGCTAAACTTCCACGTTCCTATTATCTGATTCATGGGTTGATTTGCAGGTCTGGATACTGCCGTAAGGTTTGCTAATGTTAAGCATACCAAAAAAAATAAAGTTTTCATTTTATGAAATTAATGTCCCGAAGAAACGGGCTATGTGTGAAAGAATTTCCACAGCGCAAAAGTGAGTCTTATATTTTGCTATACTGATACATAACTAATAAAAAGAGTTACATTATTCACACTTTTTATAAGTTTGAAATTCCATGATTATATTAATAGAATCACCTGCACATCAATTATCTTTACGAAAAAAGATATTAATCATTTAATTGATATAATTAGCTATTGCTATTATTTATAGCTAACTTACAAGAACACAGTTTATCTGTAATTATGAACATCCTTATAAAATATGATATTTCTTTCACCTGTAAGGCAATATTACAAGAACAACTTGAAAAACTAGCCGTTGATTTTAATATTATTGGTTTAAATGAAATTGAGTTTACAAAACCACTTTCTTCTTCGCAAACAGAACGCTTAAAATTGCTTTTGCAAAACTATGGCATTGAAGTTATCGAAAACCAAAAAGTGGCACTCGTTCAGAAAATAAAAGATACGATTGTAGACATGGTCTGGAATGATGACATTTTGCCGAATGTAGCCACATCTGCTTATCTGGCTGATGCTTTAAATCACAGTTACGGCTACTTATCGAATTTGTTTTCAGAAATTACTTATTCAACCATTGAAAATTATATCATTTTTCAAAAGATTGAACGCGTAAAACAAATGACTATCAGTGAAAATTATACACTTACTGAAATCTCCTATAAGTTAAATTACAGCAGTGTTGCACACCTTTCTAATCAGTTTAAAAAAACGACCGGTTTGACGCCTTCCGCATTTCAGCGAATTGTAAAGAAAAAGCGCGAAAACCGTGCTGCAGTAATCAACTAAAAAACAATTATGCCAGAAAAACCATTACACGTCTTACTAGCTGATGACGACGAAGATGACCGGTTAATTTTTAAAGAAGCGCTGGAAGACATCAAAATAAAAACAAATGTAATCACCGTAAATGATGGGATAGAACTAATGGAATATCTGACAAGAACTGATGTTCGACTGCCGGATGTTGTTTTTTTAGATTTAAATATGCCCAGAAAAAATGGTATGCAATGTTTAGAAGAAATCAGAAGCAGCGATGCTTTAAAACACCTGACTATAGCTATCTATTCTACGTCTGGTGCAGAAAGAGACATTGAAGAAACTTTTGTTAAAGGTGCAAATGTCTACATTAAAAAACCAAATGATTTTTCAACCTTAAAAAAAGTGGTGGAAGAAGCTATGCGTATCAACTGGCAATACCATATATCAGGAATTAACAAAGAATC
>DAOORG010000263.1:0-3741 GCA_035389165.1 Chitinophagales bacterium | reverse complement strand
CGGATTTTCGATAGAATATTTTCCGGAGTAAATAAATCCTACTATCTGGTCTTGTTCCATAAAACCAAGTGCTTTTTTCATTTCCGGATGATAACACATGCCGCCGGTACTCCAAAAAGTAGCCACTTTATGCTCAGTAGCCACTAGTAGCATATTTTGAATCGCACAACAAGTAGCTGCAATTTCTTCCAGTTCCGGAATATTACTTTTTTCACCGCGTTTATTTACACACACAATCACATGTGAGCAGTTTTTTGACCTAAATTTTATCTTTTCGTACTTTTTCTGCAGGAATTGTTCAACAGGCGTCAGTTTTTTGTACAAATCTGCATGTAATTCACCAAAGGCTTTTGCTTTTTCGCCTTCAAAAATTACAAAACGCCAGGGTTCTGTAAAGCCATGTGTTGGCGCCCAGTTGGCTGCTTCCAGCATTTGTTCTATAATTTCCCTTGATATCATTTCTCCGTTAAAATGATCAGGATCAATACTTCTGCGATTTTTAATAATTTCCAGTATACTCATAACAACAAAAATAAACAATACGTGGTAAATAATTCGGTTCAAGTACAATAATGTCTTTATTTTTACCTTTACTTATAAATGCTGCAGCAAAGAACTATACTATTTTGTAGCTTACTTTTTAGCCTGTTATTTGTCGATGCTCAATCGATACCTGCAGACTATTCAAAATATTCTAATTTACGAAGTAAGGTTATAGCTGTAGTTTCTGATACTATTTCGATAGATACGTTGAGTATTTTTCCAAATACTTTTATTGTTAGAAACCTGAAAACGGATGAGCTCATTACCAATGAAAATTACGATTTGAATTATGCCACTGGAAAACTCATGTTCAAAACCGGAATAAAACCGGATTCCATTTTGGTGTCGTATCGTTCGTTTCCAACTTTTCTCTCTAAAAATGTACAGCACAAAAATCCTAACCTTATTCGAAAAGGCGATTCTTTATTTTATGAACGCTTTTATTATCAACCAAAAGTTGACCAAACGGCTTCGTTTCTGGATTTTGGCGGTTTAAATTACAGTGGAAACTTTGCCCGTGGAATTCAGTTTGGTTCCAATCAAGATTTAACCTTAAACTCCAATTTGGATTTACGGCTTAGTGGAAAAATTGGGAATGGTATTGAAATCACCGCAGCTTTAACCGATAATAATATTCCGCTGCAACCAGACGGAACGACACAGCAATTACAGGATTTTGACAGAGTATATATTCAACTCAAAAAAGATCCGCACACCATTATTGCCGGTGATTATAATCTGAAAAGTTTTGACAGTTATTTTATGAAGTTTTCCAAGCAATTGCAAGGTGGAAGTTATTCTAATAATTTCAAATTTAAAAACGGCATGCGTTTGCAAACTTCTACTTCTATGGCAGTCAGCAGAGGTAAATTTACACGTAATATTTTTCAGGGCACAGAAGGCAATCAAGGACCCTATCGTTTAGTTGGAAACAATAATGAAACCTTTATCATCGTGTTGGCCGGCAGCGAAAAAGTATTTGTGGATGGTAATCGATTGCAAAGAGGTGAGTTGCTGGATTATATTATGGACTATAATACCGGTGAACTGATTTTTATGCCAAGGTTTCTGATTACCAAAGATTCTCGTATTGTGGTAGAATTTGAATATTCGGATCGGAATTATTTCAGAACGACAGTACATGAAGCCATCAATTTTCAATGGAAAAAGCTGACGGTTTTTACTCAGGTATATGCAGAACAAGATGCCAAAAGCAAACCCATCACCAATACGCTTTCAGACAGCACAAAAGAGTATTTGTCAAGCATTGGAAATGATATTTCTAATGCGTTTGTTTCCGGTGTTAGAGAAACGGCTTTTGATCCCAATCGTGTGCAGTACAGAAAGACAGATTCTACGGTAAACTCCATTACATATGATTCCGTATTTGTTTATGAAACCAATCCGGACAGTGCAAAGTATTTGCTTACATTTTCTTATGTCGGTCCGAATAAGGGAAACTATATTCCAACAAAAAATTCGAATAATGTAAGAGTATATCAATGGGTAGCTCCTGTAAATAATATTCCGATGGGAAGCTATGAACCGCTGATTTTGCTGGTCACACCCAAAAGTCAACTTTTATTTACGTTTGGTTCTGCCTATCAGATTGATGCCAAAACCAATATCAGAGCAGAAATGGGTTTTTCTAACTTTGACAGAAACTTATTTTCTCCTATCGGCAAAAAAGAAAATAAAGGTTATGCTGCCAATCTTCAAATCAATAGAACAGATTCTTTCAGGCAACATTTGATTTTTACCAACTCTTTAAATTATGAATTTAAATCGCAGTTTTTTCAGCAGGTAGAACCTTACAGAAATGTTGAATTTATTCGCGACTGGAATGTCGTTAATCAATTAAATTTAACGGAACACATAGCTCGTTTTCAAACCGGTTTGACAGACACGAAACACAACATAACTGCAGGTTATAAATTTTCAACGTTTATTCGTCAGCAAAAATATCAAGGTTATGAAAACTGGCTTTCTTTCGGTACCAACTATAAGAATATAAAAATAAATGCAGATGCAAGGATCTTAACAACGCAGGATTCTTTGTATAAATCAGCATTTATTCGACCTACAATTAATGCTTCTTATTCATTAGCCAAAGTGAAAGGATTAGGTTTTGGTGTAGGATTTTTTCAGGAAAATAATGTCTTTAAATCCAGGGCAACCAACGAGCTGCAGCAAAATTCTTTTAAAAATAATAATTTGTCATTTCGATTTTTTATGCCGGATTCTTCCAAATGGAATTTCATGCTGGAATATAAATACAGAAAAGATATTGCTGTTAAAAATGCGGCATTTTCCGATTCAACTACTGCGCATACCGTTGAATTTAAAGGTGGTGCCAATCAGTTAAAGAATCAAAGTTTTAACTGGCAATTTACGTATAGAAACTTATTGGTAAAAGATACCACGATTCAACAGCAACCAGAACAAACATTTTTAGGTAGAACAGAATATGGTGCCAGAATAAAGAAAGGATTTCTCCGACTTAATTTTATTTATGAATTAGGCGGTGGAAGAGAACGTGTTCGGCAGTTTACGTATGTGGAAGTTCCATCAGGACAAGGATATTTTAAATGGATAGACCAAAATTTTAATGGTGTCAGAGAACTGGATGAATTTGTGCCATCGCAATTTAATGATAGTGCACAGTTTGTCCGTGTACTGACAGACTTAAATGAATATGTTTCTGCCAATGCAACTGCTTACACGCAAAATATTACTATTCAGCCGAAAGCTTTATGGTTTAATGAAAGCGGATTTAAAAAATTTATGTCCAAGTTGACATTACAATCATATATGCAAATCAGAAGAAAAACCTATAAAAGCGGTATTGCAAAAGTTTTCAATCCGTTTGTGTTTAAGACCACAGATTCAAATACCATTACACTAAATTCCAGTATTCGGAATACATTTATATTTAATTCCGGCGATCCGGTTTATTCGTTTTCCTTCACCAATCAATTGTTAGGCGATAAGGTATTAATGATAAACGGATTTGACACCAGAAACCGGATGGACAACACATTGGAAGGTTATTATAATTTAAGCCAGAAATTTACGCTAAATATGAAATTTGTGCAATCCAGATTTTCACTGGTGTCGGATTATTTTGAACAGAATAATTATAAAATCAGAAGTTATTACGTGGAGCCAAAGTTTACCTATAATTATAAAACATTGCTG
>DAOORG010000262.1:0-3751 GCA_035389165.1 Chitinophagales bacterium | reverse complement strand
CACCTGGCGATATTATGGTGACCAATCCGAACCCATGGGGAATTCGTTATAAAGATTACATTTATTCAGATTTTGATATCACTACCGAATATTATAAAAAAGGCGCTCCAACCTTTGAAGGTGGGAAAAAAGACCTGATTATGGACATCATCACGCCGAGAAACGATGCTGAAAGAAATAGACCTTGCTTTGTTTTTTTATTCGGCGGTGGTTTTGCCGGCAAGTTTGATGACTGTACACAGGAAATTGGCAAAGGAATGGCACAAAAAGGTTATGTTGTAATTTTAGCTGATTATCGGGTTGGATTTAAAAATGCTTTACTTTCCGGTCAGTGTATAGGAGATTTTAATACAGGATTATATCCTGCATTTATGCGATCTGTTCAGGATGCGCGTTCTGTTGTTCGATATTTAAAAGCAAATGCCGAGCGCCTCGGCATAGACAGAAACCAGATTTTCGTGAGTGGTCAGAGTGCCGGAGCGTTAACAGCCATCGGACTTGGATTAATTGATAATAATAATGCACCTAAAAATATTCTGGAACAAATTGGCGGAAGCTTAGACCCGATGAATGACAACATGCAGTATAATTCGAATGTAGCTGGTATTATCTCTATGGCAGGTGTAGTTATAGATCCGAATTTAGTTATTGGTAAAAAAATAAGTACACCGATGAATTTCATACACGGCACTTGCGATGAATTGCTGGATATGTATTCTGGCAATCCATTCAGATGTGCAGAAAGAAAAACATTTCCGGTTGTTTATGGTGGAGCTGCCATCTACGAAGCGGCAAAATTGAATAACAATCCTGTTTCACTGACTATGATATGCAACGGTTCTCACAGTATGAGTTCACTGGGTTATAACCAGTTACTGGATCTGATGAGTGAATTTACATACAGTGTAATGAAAGGACAACCCATAACCGGTAAGAAAATCATACCTGCTGTAAAAGGCGTTTGTAATAAACCGGATATCTGCAAATAAACACTAGATATTATCCATATCCAAATAGCGGAATTTCAGGAATCTTTTAATTCTGAAAACGGCATTTTTAGATTCATCTACTGCTGCTTGTAAGGCTTTTTCCAGTTCTGCAGCATGCGGTGAAGTTGTTTTGAAATAAATATGTACGTAATATCCGTTTTCCTTACTAATTGTATAACCAGCATATTTATAAAACGGACGCTTTTCTGCCATCGTATAAATTACTTTACAGGCAGTAGGATCTTTAACCAGATTATCTTTGTTTTCAAATGGCGTTCCGATTAAAACAATATCTGCATCTCTGCTGTCAAAATAGCTATCAGTCAGTTTATTTTTTACCATGTATGCATCTGTGAGTCCGTTATAATCATAACATTTTGCTTTTACATAATAAGGAAAAACACCGGCATCACCGAAAAGTACTTTCAATTGTTTCTGCTCTACGTTTGGTATCTTATTGATGTTTTTAGCCAATATATAATGAGAACGAGGCAGAAAAAATGCTGAGCCTGCATTGTTCGTTATTGATGCCAGTTCTATCAGATTTTCATTGTATAAACCTTTTGAAAAAACAATCAGATTTAGAAAACCTGCTACCAGCAATATTTTCACTTTATGTATATAATCAGATTTTTCCAATTGTATAAGAGCAAAAATGATAAACGGCAGAAACAACTGAAACGGAAAGCGATCGGCAAAATTCATAACTAGAAAAGACTTGCCGTACAATAAAAAGAAAATCAAAAAAGAGACAGCACCGATATAGTAAACCAGTTTAAATTTTCTCAGGAAATACAAAACCATCGCCGCACAAATCAGGTAGTGCCATGAAGTATACATGTTAAAAATAAATGCCAATTTCCCAAACTGATTATCCATTACCTTATGATAAAACGGCAATGGAAACAACAAACCAAAATACCAATAACGCAAAGCAAAATAAATAATTCCCAAAACGGCAACTATAACAATGTATAAGTAATTTATGGGCTGCTTCTTAATCCACTTTAAGTAGACAAAGAAGAAAGCTGCATAAATGACACCTTCCGGCCTGGTAAGCGCCAGCAGTAAACACAATAACCAAAGCTGTAATTGTTTGCCTGCTGCAACTTTTTCTTCTCTTATTATAAAAAATGCTTCCAATAATAACCAGCACCAAAGCAACGTTTCCAAACCGGAAAAAGCATGCACATAAACTTGCCAGTTAGTGGTGATTAATAAGATGGTGATGAGTGCCCATTTTTTAGCGCTTGTTTTTTTGTAAATACGCCATAGCATGGCCATAAAAATGACCAATCCAACACATTTTATAAAGATATGAGCCGGTATATTTAATAATGGCGGAAAAATAGAAAACAAGGCATAAATAAAACTAGTGTACGCTTCAGAACGCAAACCATCTGTGCTGTAACTCCAAACACCATGATGAACCAGATTATAACCAAATTTGAAAAAAATAAACGCATCGTCTATATACACCTGAAAGAACAAGAGTATTCCAAAAAACATACTGATTAGAATGGATGCCCAAATTCCTGCTTTCACACTTAGCTCTTTATTCATGGATTTAATTTACTTTAATCTTAGAAATTTACTTTCAAAATATTTATACGAATAATGTGATACCACAAACGTAAGTACCGGACTCAAAACATACAACATTATATTCAGCAACCAAAAATTATCCGTTATTTGTAATTGCTGTGCAGCATATAACAACAAAATTATGATAAAAACATGATACATATACACACCATAAGTTATAGAACCTAAATAGGAAACGCTTTTATTATTCAGCCATTTAAATCCTGTTTCGTTATCTGCAAAATATAATAAGACAACAGCCCACAATAAGGAATAAATATCGTGTACCAGAAACGGTGCATCGAGTCCGTTTATTATCATGATAGCTAAAAGAATTAGACTTACCGTCAACACGATTTTATTACGAAGAAATTGCAGCCAACGATGATTATTGACATACAGATACGCCAGCAATCCACCTATCAACATGCAGTATAATCTGGTTAATGCAAGAAAAGAAGTGATGGTCATTAATATACCTGTTAACTGTGCATTTTTAAAAATAAACTTATTGAGTATGAATGCAAAAATCAGCAATACATACCAACTGTAAACAAGAAAAAATCCGACCTTAAATATTTTTTTATAATTTTTGAATTTATTAAGCAGCAGTGGCCAAAATACATAAAACAATTCTTCCGAACCGATGCTCCAGGCATGACCGCCATACACAGCCATACCGCCATAAGTAAAGGCAATTGCGCCGGCAAGTTGCGGTAAAATAACTAGAAATAAACCTAAATAAACCAACTTAGGAATCACGACTTCATGTGCCACCTGAAATACCTGCGTAAAGTAAACATTATTGAAAATATCACTTAGAAAAGAATGCGGTCCAACGCCCCAATACAATAGAATACATAAAAAATACAAGGGCCAGATGCGTACAATTCTGGAACGGTAAAACTTTTTAAGGTTAATTTTACTTTCTGCATTTTTGTCTTTTTCCATAAACAAAAAATACGAAATCAAAAATCCGCTCATTGTAAAAAACAAGGTGATGGCAGAAGTACCTAAAGGTTCTACAAATTTATATTTCCTGAAAAAATTAGGCAGATGCAATACCATCTTTATCTCTTCAATGTGAGCAAAAAGAATATACGAAGCAAAATAAAAACGAAGTCCGTTAAAATTATGAAAGTACTTTTTTTGCATAAAAAAGATAATCGTTTTCGTTT
>DAOORG010000261.1:1938-3753 GCA_035389165.1 Chitinophagales bacterium | reverse complement strand
AAAAACTCGCCAAATACCACTGTGGTAGAACTGTTATGTTCCAATGCACCGAATCCGGTCGCATCATTCGCAGATGCTGCGATATATACCAGAATAGCATATTTTCGGGTATCGTTTATTTTTCCTAAAAATGTTTTTTGTGCCACCACCATTTGCTCTATATCTTTTCTGAAAAATTCAGCGGTAAGTTGTTTATTATTAGGCGAATAAATACTCAGCAACACCTCCATTCCATCAACTACAAAATTGACGGTGTCCGGCACGGAATACATTATCGGATTGTCCACCACTTCTGCATAGCGTGTCACGGTAAAACGGTCTGCCCCGGCTTTCGCATCTTCGTCAATCAGTGCGGTAGAAGCATATAAATCTTCCGGATGTGTGATATTCAGTTCATAAGGAAGCTCTGTGTATCCGCGAAAATAACCCACAAAGCCAAATAGATTCAGCATGTAGTTTTTATCAGCAAGAATATTCATACCAGCCGGTGAAAAGATAGTGGTACTTTTGCCGTCAAACGGATTACCTTCTTCGCTGTCATAAGTATCATTCACCAGATAGCTTACCGTTTGCAAACGTTCGGCATTATTAATAATCCAGGTATTCACATCTTTCTTTTCCACCACCAATTCTTTACCATCTATATCCGTTGCCGTCAACTTTTCAACATATCTGCCGTAATCTGCCACGACATAAGTACCAGGAATTATTCTGGGCATTTGAAAAATCAATGTTTCCGCACCACTGGACGGTGCCGACAGAGTTACATGCACCTTGTCGTCTTTCACTGACAATAAATCAAGAGTGGCTTTAATTTTAGACTGCGCTATAATTGAATTGGTAGCTGAAAAAGCTACAGATGAGCAAAGTAGTAAGCAACTTAAGAAGCATAAAAATCTGGCGTTCATAAAATTATTTCAAGTATTATAAATTATTGGTAGCAATTTACAATTTTATATTACTTGAATGTAGAAATAAATTAAGAGCATGCATTTTTTTGAGTTTAAATACACCACAATCATGTTTAAACCGGAGTTGTATATAAATTCAGAAACTGACTTTCAGCGAATGCTACTTGTTATTTTTTGTATATTAGTATAGCCTATAAAATTCTTTATGAATATCGTTTGTAAAAACTGTAACCATCACTTTAAAGGACACTATTGCAGCAACTGCGGACAAACTGCAGATACGCACAGAATCAATGTACATTTTCTGTGGCAGGATATTAAAAAAGGTCTATTTCATCTCGACGAAGGCATTTTTTATTCTTTCCTCCAATTGTTTACCAGACCGGGCAATTCCATTCGAGAATACATAGAAGGCAAACGTAAGAATCATTTCAAACCTTTTTCGCTGGTTATTGTGTGGGCTACTTCCTATGCATTCTTACATCATTATTATAACATCCGTTTTGTAGAAGAAGTGGATAGTTTAAAGCTGGATATTGACAAAGCCAATGATTTTATAACCACACATTTTGCATGGATTACCTTATTAACCATTCCGTTTTATGCGCTGGCTTCCTTTATCGTATTCCGCAAGCAGGCCTATAATTTTATGGAACACCTCGTGCTGAATGCCTATTTATCTGCACAACGTTTATCGTTGCACATCCTCTTGTTTCCGCTGGTATGTATGACCAATGGAACACCCAATGAAAGTAAAACCACGCTTGCCTTACTGCTGCTGGATTTAATATTTATTATTTGGACTAACACGCAATTTTTTAATAAGCTACCGAAAATCAAAGCTTTCCTCTACAGCCTGCTCAGCTATCTGCTATTTGTGGTTTTTATAGTTGTTATAATATTG
>DAOORG010000261.1:0-1838 GCA_035389165.1 Chitinophagales bacterium | reverse complement strand
CTTCAAGTTTAAAAGTTTTGGAGACAACAGGTTTTAATTTTCCTTCGCTCACCAACTTCAAACCATTTTCAAGACTCTTTGCAGACAAATCCGAAGAAATAAATCTGGCTTCTACATCATACTTTTCTGCCAATTCAGGTGAAGGCATTCCTGCAATGCTTAATAATTTACCGCCTGACTTTAACAATGCAAATAGTTTATTTTGTGATTCACCACCTGCACAGTCGGCAACTACATCAACATCTCTAACCAGACTGGAAACATCTTGTGTTTTATAATCAATTACTTCATCTGCACCTAAACTTTTAACTAAGTCAACTCCATTGCCGGATGCTGTAGCAATTACATACAGACCATTGTTTTTAGCAAGCTGCAACATGGTTGCGCCCACAGCGCCAGCAGCACCTTGTATTAGCACTTTTTGTCCTTTCGTCAATTTACCATCTGTAAACAAAATACTTTGTGCTGTTCCCAAATTAACTGCCAGTGATGTTGCCTCTTCAAAAGAAACATTTTCAGGTTTTAAAGAAACAAAGTTTTCGTTGGCAACTATATATTCCGCATAAGCATTTCCCATAGTTACTGCAATCACTTCATCACCTACTTTAAACTTAGTAACTGCTGAGCCTGTTGCCGTTACTATTCCTGCTGCATCTAAGCCTGGTGTAAACGGCAATTGAACAGGACGCATTTTCTGCATATAACCCATTCGAATTTTAAAATCCAGCGGATTGACGCTTGCCGCTTTTACTTTTATTAAAACGTCATGCTCATTTTTAATTTCAGGAGCCGGAATTTCTACTACTTCAATTACATCTGAATTGCCAAAAGCGTTGTATTGTATTGCTTTCATGTTGTTATTTTTTTTGTTTAATTATTAATCCTTGTTTTTATTAAAAAAACCACGTTTTGCAGGTTCATAGATTTTGAATTCTAAAATCCGTTTGCAAAACTATGCAATTAAGTATATATTTACTACCAGGTAGTAATTAAATACAAGTAGTTTTTAGGATACTTTATTCAACACCAAACATGGAAATTAAAAATAAACAGCAAGGAATTAAGATAGTGGCAGACGTTCTAGACATTGTAGGCGGCAAATGGCGAGGACAAATACTAGCACACCTTTGTGACAGTCCTAAACGTTTTAATGAGCTGAAAACTGTATTGAAAACAATCACCTCTTCTACCCTAACAAAAGAATTACGGTATTTAGAAGACATAAAAATGGTGGAGCGAAAAATTATTCAAGACAAGCCGATGGTAATAGAATACAAACTCACTTCACATGGTATGACCATCAAAGACCTGATTGTTCATATTATAGAATGGGGACAAAAACACAGGAAAACAGTTTTCAAAAAAAACAATTGAACTAGCCACAAGATACACCTGTAGCTAAAAACTGTTTGGGCTTGATGACAGATTCTATGCTTCGTACAACTGTATTATTAATAAACAAACAGTAGTGCATCAACTAAATAATTGCGCTGAAATTTACCACATCGCCATTTCTCTGCCATTTTCAATACCTCTTTAACTCTATCGGTTGGTGGCTCAGCAACCGAAACTATACAATACAATAGTTCAGTTTTCGCATTTTTTTTATCACACACCAACTGACAATTGTTATATATTAAAGAAATGCTTAATAAGTTAAATTAGTTTAATTAAAATACTTACCTATTGTATACTATATGCCATTTATTATTTTTGAGACATTATTAATCAAAAAAAAATTGCTATGAGTAACATCACAGAAAACCGGTTGAATACCGTACTTGCTGCAGCAGACATTGCAGCCATCAACACCGCCATCACGGCTATCACCGCTAAAT
>DAOORG010000260.1:0-3761 GCA_035389165.1 Chitinophagales bacterium | reverse complement strand
CCGTTAATTTCTCCTAAAATGTCTAAAGGATTACCAAAATGTTTATAAATTTGTACTAGAAATCGTTCCGTGTATGCTTAAATTTGATGCACAATTTTAAACGAGAGGCTACATTGCCCGTAAATGATAGAAAAAAATAACTGTTGGAACCTACAAATGTAAAAGACCCGGAATATTTCCATAAAGTGGTTGATTGTCAATATGCATGTCCTGCACATACACCAGTCCCTGAATATATCCGACTCATCGCGCAGGAAAAATACGCAGAAGCCTATATGGTCAACTGGGAATCAAACGTGTTTCCCGGCATCTTAGGCCGCACCTGCGATAGACCTTGTGAACCAGCCTGCCGCCGCGGAAGACTGGAAGACGAAGAACCTGTAGCTATCTGCCGTCTCAAACGAGTAGCTGCCGACAACAAAGGTGATATCGAGCATCTCCTTCCTAAGAAACAGGAAAAGATGAACGGCAAGAAAGTGGCGCTCATCGGCGCTGGTCCTTCTTCCTTAACGGTTGCCCGCGACTTAGCCGTTTTGGGTTACGAAATACATTTGTTCGACGAGCAGGAAAAAGGCGGCGGTATGATGCGCAGCCAGATTCCTTCTTTCCGTTTACCGGCTGAAGTGCTGGATGGAGAAGTCAGCCAGATTTTAAACATCGGCGTACACACGCATTTCAATACTTACGTAAAAAGTTTAAAAGAAATCATCGACCAGAAATACGATGCCATCTTTGTAGGTACAGGTGCGCCGAAAGGCAGAAACCTGGAATTGCCGGGCAGACAGGAAGGTGCTGCCAATATTCATATCGGTATCGAGTGGCTGGCAAGTGTGGCGTTTGAACATACCACAAAAATCGGCGAGAAAGTAATCGTACTCGGTGGCGGAAATACTGCTATGGATTGCTGCCGTACTTCAAGACGTTTAGGTGGAAAAGATGTGAAAGTAATTGTGCGCAGTCCATTTGCAGAAATGAAAGCAAGTCCCTGGGAAAAAGAAGATGCCATACACGAAGATATTCCTATTATAGATAATCACGTACCGAAAAGTTTTGTCACGCAAAACGGCAAACTCATCGGCATGAATTTCGAGAAAGTACATGCAGTGTATGATGCAAATGGAAAACGTTCGTTAGAACCTACCGGTGAAGCAGAAGTATTCTTTGAAGCCGATGATGTGCTGATTGCGGTGGGACAGGAAAATAGTTTCCCATGGATTGAACGTGATTTGGGAATCGAATTTAATAAATGGGAAATGCCTGTAGTAAATGCAGAAACATTTCAATCAGCAGTACCAAATATTTTCTTTGGAGGTGATGCATCGCTTGGTCCTAAAAATGTCATAACAGCCGTGGCGCAAGGCCATCAGGCAGCTATCTCGATAGATTTATTTTGCAATGGAAAAGCGGTATCTGAAAGACCTGCACCTTTCACTAATTTATACAGCACCAAAATGGGTATCCACGAATGGGCATATGATAGTGAAGTTTCAAATGATGACAGATATGTAGTGCCGCAGGCAGACAAAGCTGTGGTGTTGAAAGACAGAAAAAAAGAAGTGGAACTTGGGTTTAATTTACCTACAGGTTTCAAAGAAGCGCAACGCTGTTTAAATTGCGATGTGCAAACAGTTTTCACCGAATCCAAATGTATAGAATGTGATGCTTGCATGGATATTTGTCCAACGAATTGCATTACGTTTACCACCAACGGTGAAGAAGAGGACTTGAGAAGCAGGTTGTTTGTTCCGGCGCTGAATAAAGATCAAAGCCTGCTGGTTTCCGACAAGTTACAAACCGGAAGAGTAATGGTAAAAGATGAAGATGTTTGTTTGCATTGCGGTCTGTGTGCAGAACGTTGTCCAACTTCTGCGTGGGATATGCAGCAATTTTTATATAACACAAGTAAAGCAGGTTCATGTCATTAAATATAAAAGTCAATGATTTCGTCGTTCGTTTTGCGAACGTCAACGGTACAGGTTCTGCCAGCGCCAATCACATGTTTGCCAAATCTATTTTCAGAATGGGCATTCCCGTGACACCTAAAAATATTTTCCCATCTAACATACAGGGATTACCAACATGGTACGATGTTCGTATCAGTGAGAAAGGATATTTAGGCAGAAAAGAAGGCGTGGATTTGATGGTGTGCATGAATCCTCAAAGTATGCAGAAGGATATTGCAACGGTAAGTGCCGGCGGTTATTTTTTATACGACAGCACCAAGGTATTGCACAGCGATTATATCCGGAAAGATATCACTTACATCGGCATTCCGATTACAGATATTTGCAATAAAGAATATTCCGATCCGAGACAGCGTCAGTTGTTCAAGAATATTATTTACGTAGGCGCATTATCTACGTTGTTAGATATAGAGTTTGGTGTGCTGGAAGCATTGGTATCAGAGCAGTTTAAAGGAAAAGAAAAATTAATCGCACCCAATATTAATGCCTTGCAATTAGGTGTAAAATATGTGCAGGAACATTACAGCTATCCCTTAAATATTCGTGTAGAACGAAGAGATTTATTGAAAGATAAAATCTTGCTGAACGGAAACAAAGCCGCCGGAATCGGTGCCGTTTACGGCGGTGCTACAGTAGCTTCCTGGTATCCGATTACACCATCTACCTCTTTAGTGGAAGGCTATGAAAAATATGCAGAGAAATACAGAGTAGATAAGGAAACCGGCAAGAAAAATTTCGCGATTGTACAGGCAGAAGATGAGCTGGCAGCATTGGGTATGGCCATTGGTGCCAACTGGAATGGCGCACGTTCATTTACGGCAACCAGTGGCCCTGGACTTTCACTGATGAACGAATTTTTAGGATTGGCTTACTTCTCGGAAATTCCGGTGGTGCTGGTCGATGTGCAGCGTTCGGGTCCTTCCACAGGTATGCCTACGCGTACACAACAATCAGACTTGCTGATGGCAGCTTATGCTTCTCATGGTGACACCAAACATGTGTTTTTAATTCCATCCACACCGGCAGAATGTTTTGAAATGATGGCAGATACCTTTGATTTGGCAGAAGAATTACAAACACCGGTGATGCTGCTGACAGACTTAGATTTAGGAATGAACGACCACATTTCCGAGCCGTTAAAATGGAATCCGGAAAGGCAATATAAGAGAGGAAAAGTATTGACTGCAGAACAGTTGGACAAGCTCGACCGATTCGGCAGATATTTAGATTCAGATAATGACGGTATTCCGTATCGTACGATTCCGGGCACGCATCCAAGCAAGGGTTCTTTCTTTACTCGCGGTTCTTCGCATGATGAGTACGCTGTTTATTCAGAAGATTCTCCAACGTATGTGCGCATCATGGACAGATTGCTGAAAAAATTTGAAACGGCAAAAAGTTTAGTTCCTAAACCGCATTTATATCAGAAAGAAAATAAAAATAAATCCGGTCTTTTATTCTTTGGAACCACCACGCAATCGGCAGAAGAAGCCATGGATTTATTTAAAGAACAGGGAATTGAATTTGATGCTATACAAATAAAAGCATTTCCGTTTAATGAAACAGTAGCTGAGTTTATTGAAGCACATGAAACGGTTTTTGTGATAGAACAAAACCGTGATGCACAAATGCGAACCTTGCTGGTGAATGAACTGGAAGTAGATCCTAAAAAATTAAAGAAAGTATTGAATTTTGACGGCACACCGATTACGGCTGATTTTATCATGAATCAGATTCTAACACAGTTGCCGAAATCGTATTTAAAAAACAAAGAAGCAGTAGCAGTATGACCTATAT
>DAOORG010000259.1:0-3769 GCA_035389165.1 Chitinophagales bacterium | reverse complement strand
ATACAAATGTTATCATCAACATACATAAAAATGAAAAAAAAGTTTTTTGCATACTGTTTGTTTTTTATTTATACGAATGAGTTTATCTTTCCTTACAAGTTTTTCTAAAAATTAAAATGATATTCTAAAGCAATAGCAACTTTGCGTGTCAAACCATCAGGTCGAACTTTGCGCACCACTAAAGGCGTTCCGGCAGAAAGTTCAAGATTGTGATGTTTGTTGATAAGGTAGGTAATGTTTAGTGCCGCATTTAAAGTATAACCTTCTGAACCATCAATCTTTTGTTTCTTTCCATAGATATCTACGTAAGTATCTTTTCCTAAATGCACAATATTTAATAAGTTTGGCTTAAATAACCACTTGTAGTTTTTTGTATGAAATATATAAGCGAAACGAAATAAGAAATCAGGCTTTCTTTTAAATAAATTGGTACTTGCAAATGTACTTTTACCATCATTAAAAGAAAAAGTGCTATATTCTTTGAAGTAAGAATTTTTATTAATTTGCGCAACAGGAATTTGAAATGCACCATTAATTTCAAATCCACGAACAATATAATTTACGCCAGCAATAATATCAAATGTACCTAGGCTTGGTTGATAAGCTAAAGGCAAAGCAATTCCATTTTTCTTAAAATTTGCAATAGAAAATGGAATTTTGATTCCTCCAATTACATTTAATCTTTGCTTTAGTTTTGGTTTCTTATCTTTTATAGTAATAGTAGTATTGGTAGCAATATAAATATCTGAAAGATAATTAACGTTAGCAATTTTACCTTGTATAAAAGCAGAAGTTAATTTAGCATTTAAATCTACATGCTTACTTAACTTTCTATTGTAAACTAGAAATGGATTAAAGTTGTTGTTAAAGTCTTCTCCTAGACCATAACTAAAACCAACACCAATCGTATTTTTCAATTCTTTTTCTTCAATGATAGAAGAATCCTTATTGTCAAAATCAAAATTTGATTTTAAACTACCTAATGTACAAAATCCAGCATCGCTGCAACCTTGTGCATATGCATAAGCGAACGAGGAAACCATTGCTAATAATAAAATTATTTTTTGCATATCCTTTATTTTAATTCAGCGTAAGAGAATAAATGATTGTAAGCTTTGCAGTGTACCAAAGCGTATTTGTATTCCATAAAATCCGGCATTCCGCTAATGTTGTATATTTGTCCGCCATTGGTAGATTTTAAAGTACCTAAATCAATAAAGTTTATAGGTTGTACTTCTTTACTTAAATATACATGCAGTGCTGGTCCGTTGTTTATTAAAAATAAGCTATCAAACACTACTGTCAACATACTATCTTGTAAATAAATAGCAGCACTACCTTTTGCATTATTTCCAAAAGGTCCGGTTTGAAAATTACCTTTGTACTTTATCATTGCTGACGTGTCAGGTTTTTCCATTAAATCGATAGTTGGTGTATTTTCTTTGGTGCAACTGCTTGCAAAAACTATCGCCACAATAAAAATTAGTAACGATGTATGTAAGGTGTTTTTTATAGAAATCATACGTTTAATTTCTACTATATACGAGTGCATAAAAATTTCCTTACAATAACAAAAAACTATTTTTCTAATTCAATATCTAAATGATGTTGTAAAGCTTCTTTTTTTGTTGCATCTAATTTCAATGAGTAGGTTTCGATATTTTCAGCATTCATTTTTGTATAATGCTGGTGAATTAAATTAGACTGAATATTAAATAAATCACAAACTCTGCAAACAAGAAGATGTGCCTTTAACTTAATTTTTTCTTTTAAAGTAATAGCCTTTTCTTGATTTTTGCAAATAAGTAATGTTGCCTCTTTGCACGTTATTAATAAATCTTTTTTTTCTGTCATTATTTTATAAACCAGTTTTTTTCTAAACATTCACGCAATTGCAATTTCGCGCGGTGTATCATTACCCAATAGTTAGACGAAGTAATGCCAACTTCCTTACAAATAGTTTCAGTAGCTTCGTCATCTATATATTTTAAAGAAAAAACTACTGCTAATTTCTCAGGCATTTTTTGCATGCAATTTGCTAAGGCTGCATTAAACTCAGCACTTTCAATAGATTTTTCGGTATTGTTCCAATCTTGTGGTTGTTTTTTCTCAAACCAGTGAAATGAAGTTTCTGTATTAAAAAAATCGTTGTTAGTATTGCCATTAATCGAATCCGTAATTTTGGATTGCTTGCTTAAACTACTTCTATAATAATCAATAATCTTATTTTTGAGAATGGCAGTCAGCCAAGTTTTCTCATTTGCAGTGCCGTTATATGTATGCTGAGATTTAAGTGCAGAAATAAATCTTTCCTGAATTAAATCTTCTGCTAATTCTCTATTTCTCACGCGAAAATAAGCGTAATTCAATAAATAATCAGCGTAAAAGTTTATCCAGTTTTTGGGATTCAGCATTTTGTAAAATTCATATTACGAATCAAATATACGATTACTAAAATAATTACACTAAAATCCAACATTTATAATTTAAAATGCATAATTTTGATAATACTCTAGGAGTGCCGTTTAGTTGGCTGAGAAATATCCTTTGAACCTGATTTGGTTAGCACCAACGTAGGGAACGAGTCTTGCCTTTTTCGCATTTCCAAGAGTATAAAAAATATCACAGAGAGCGCTGAGATTTTCACAGAGTTCTCAATGATGCAATGATTATAACAAGATTATGCAAATAACCATCAATAATGAATCTTATTCTTTCGACGAAAATACTTCGTTGGAAAATGCCATTACATCTTTAGAATTAAAAGAAATAAATGGAATTGCATTGGCGTTAAACGAAGAAATTATTCCACGCAGCGAATGGCAAAAAACCATTTTATATCACGAAGATAAAATCATCATCATCGGCGCTGTTGCCGGTGGATAATACTGTCTGTCATTTCGAGCGTAGCGAGAAATCTCTTGAAATAAATCATAAATTTTAAATTAGCAAACATGAAACAAGACAAAATACCAACGCAGCAAATTATTTCCACTACACCTTTTCCGAATTCTAAAAAGATTTATGTAAAAGGAAAACTAAATGACATCGAAGTGGCGATGCGTGAAATTACATTAAGCGATACCAAACTAATTGGTGGAAAAACAGAAAAAAATCCACCAGTAACAGTATATGACACCAGCGGTGTTTATACGGATGAAAATTATACAGTTGATGTGAAAAAAGGCATTCCACGCTTGCGTGAAAAATGGATTTTAGAACGCGGTGACATCGAACGATTATTTGAATTTTCTTCTGAATATGGTACGCAACGTATGGCTGATGAGAGCTTAGATGCTTTGCGTTTCGAACATATCAAAATGCCATTGCGCGCAAAAGAAGGCAGAAATGTAACGCAATTACATTATGCAAGAATGGGCATCATCACACCGGAAATGGAATACATTGCCATTCGCGAAAATCAACGAAGAGAAGAATATAATGCATCGCTTAACGGACAAGCAGATACACTTTGTCAGCAGCATGCTGGTGAAAATTTTGGTGCGGTTCCTTTACATAAATTAAAAAGCATCACACCGGAATTTGTGCGTGAAGAAGTAGCATTAGGTCGTGCGATAATACCAGCAAATATTAACCATCCGGAAAGTGAGCCCATGATTATTGGCAGAAACTTTTTGGTAAAAATAAATGCGAATATTGGCAACAGCGCCGTTACTTCAAGCATAGAAGAAGAAGTAGAAAAAGCGGTATGGTCTTGTCGTTGGGGCGCTGATACCATTATGGATTTATCGACCGGAAAAAATATTCA
>DAOORG010000258.1:1955-3775 GCA_035389165.1 Chitinophagales bacterium | reverse complement strand
GCATCTTCTAGTTGTTGTTCTAATTCTTTTGTGGCTGCGTGGTAGTCAATACGCCAGCCTTTATTATTGTTGCGTGCATTTGCTCTAAAACTCCACCACGAATATTCTGCTACTTTTTCAGGATTGAAATGGCGAAATGTATCGATAAAACCACTGTCGAAATACTTACTCATCCATTCGCGCTCTTCCGGTAAAAATCCTGAACTGTCTTTATTTCCTTTCGGATCGTGTATGTCAATTGCCTGATGACAAATATTATAATCGCCTGAAATAATAATTTTCGTTCTCTCTTTTTTCAATTCGTGTATATAGTCATAAAAATCACGCAAATAATCCATCTTCACACTTTGTCGTTCATCACCACTTGAACCAGATGGAAAATAACTGTTAATGATAGTTACATCACCAATATCTAAACGCATCAACCTACCTTCAAAATCATAATGATGAATATTCATTCCTTTAACCACATTTGAGTGTGCAACCGATTCTTTAACTAAAATACCAACACCGGAATAGCCTTTTTTCTGTGCAGAAAACCAATAGGTTTGGTATCCTATTTGATGAAATAATTCGGATGGAATATCAGCTTCATTGGCTTTTATTTCCTGAAAAAGATATATGTCGAAATTTGTTTCTTTTATCCAATCAATTAAACCTTTGGAAATGGCAGAGCGAATTCCGTTTACATTGTATGAAATAATCTCTAATGTGTTCATTTTTGTTTGTTTTATTCAGCAAATATTTAATTAACTTCACATCTTAGTGCGAGCCGTAAAAGCAAATATACTAATCCTTTTTTTGTTTGGATATTTTTCTGTTCAAAGCCAGACTTTTATTGAAGGTCAGGTGTTTGATGCAGCTACCAAAGAACCTGTCGGTTATGCAAACATCTATATTAAAGGCACCACGATAGGAACCACTACGGATGATACAGGTTATTATCAGCTAAAACTTCAAACGATTTATGATTCAGTTTCTGCTGCCTATTTAGGCTATTCGGAAGCTACGCAGCCAATAAAAAAACAAGACAGGCAACGAATTAATTTTATGCTTGAAGCTTCACAAAGTATGCTGGCAGAAGCCGTAATTATTGGCAGTAAAGAAAGTCTGGAAGATTACCTGATTCGTAAAATCCTTGAAAATAAAGATAAAAATGATAAAAAACACCTGCAGAACTACAGCTACGAATCGTATAATAAAATAGAACTGGATGTAAAAAACATGTCGGAAAAATTCATGAACCGTAAAATTCTGAAACCGTTCAAATTTGTATTCGACAATATTGACAGCACCTCTGAAGACGAACCTTTTTTACCGATGTTGTTATCAGAAAGTATCTCTGATTTTTATTATACCAGTAAGCTAAATAAGAAACGTGAAATTATCAGAGCATCTAAAATATCTGGTGTCAATGATGCAAGTTTCAATGAATTTCTGAGTGCTACTTATCAGGATATCGATGTGTATGATAACGCCTATACGATTATTGATAAGCAATTTATCAGTCCGATTGCCAATTCCTGTAAAACATTTTATCGGTACAAAGTAATTGATACACTGGTGCTGGATAATGTGGTGCATTATAAATTGATGTTTGAGCCTAAAACAAAAGGTGACAATACTTTTTTCGGAAGTTTTATTGTATCTGAAAATAATTATGCCATTAAAGGTATACAGTTGCGAATGGCACCGCACGTCAATATCAACTTTGTAAAAAAGATAGAAATCAATCAGGATTTTGATTTTGTTGACCAACAATTCTGGATGATGACCAATGATTATTTATTGGTAGAATTTTCGCCACTGGAAAAAATGCC
>DAOORG010000258.1:0-1855 GCA_035389165.1 Chitinophagales bacterium | reverse complement strand
CCGGTAGAATTAGGACCAATAGTTAGTTTAATTAGTTATAATAAATTAGAAGGCTGGCGTTTTGGAGCAGGCATTCGTACAAATTATAAAATGTGTGAATGGGCACAAGTTGGCGGACATTTTGCTTACGGACTTCGTGACAAGCGATTCAAAGGCGATGTCAATGCACGCTTTCTGGTTGATAAACAACCTCGTCAAATTCTGAGCGCATCCTATACACATGATGTCAGTGAGCTGAGCAGAACCAATGATTTGCTGGCATCAGATAATATTTTGAGCATTATCATCAACCGAAGAAAACCGGATGTTCGATTACTCTATTATGATGATGCAAAATTAAGTTACAATATAGAATACAAACAAGGTCTTTCCATGGGTGTAACATTGCAAAACAGGAAGATCGAACAAGGATTGGTGCCATTCAGCTATTTGTATCCAAACAAAGAATTTGGAATTGACTCTTTTAATACATTAAGACAAACAGAATTAGTATTTAACGCGCGATTTGCCATTGGCGAAAAATATATCGACAAAAATTCATTATTCAGAAGTAGTATTAATACTTATAAAGTACCAGTAGTGCAATTTGAATATGTATATGGATTTAAACGTTTTTTGGGTAGTCAGTTCAATTACCACAAGTTTACATTGTCTTATGCACAGATTGTTCCTGTCCGAACGATTGGTCGATTTGAAATGAAAATACAGGCAGGAAAAATACTTGGCCAAGTGCCGTTTTTATTAACGGAAGTTCACGATGGCAATCAAACATTTGCCTTTAGCAACACAGCATTTAACGTGATGAATGATTATGAATTTTACAGCGATCAATATCTGCAGTGGAATTTTTCTCACCATTTCGATGGGTTCTTCTTAAACAGAATTCCAGGCATCCGAAAATTAAAATTGCGTGAAGTCATACACACACGTGGTGTTTGGGGAAATGTATCTGCAAAAAATGCTGATTTTAACAGGTTGAACTCAGGATTTATCAAGCCATTGGGCAAAGTACCATATATCGAAGTTGGATTTGGATTAGAAAATATTTTAAAATTCATTCGTTGGGATGTCATGTGGCGTGTAACTCATCGCGACAATCCGAAAGCCTATAACTGGATGATGACTTTCGGTTTTAACTTTAATTTTTAAGCAGGAACGATTTTTATTTTATACATTTACAAAAAATCCGCATAGTGTTCGCTCAAGATTGCATAGATACTTCCATTCCATTTATTCGTTTAACGGATACAGTTGGTTATGTATTAGAATTGATGCAGGAATACAAAACAGATGCTTTGGTAATTGCAGAGAAAAATCTTTTTATCGGATCTGTAACAGAAAAACTTTTACTGGAATGCGATGATTTATCTGCCATTGAAAGTTTACAGGAAAGTTTTCAATTGCACAAAATTCAGGAAGGCACACATTTGTTTGATGTTTTGAAAATAACTTCAGAACAGGATTCTTATTTTCTTCCGGTGGTTAATATTGAGAATGAATATCTTGGAATGACAACGCCGCAAAAAATTTTAAACAAGATGGCCATGCATTCTTCTTTGGTGTCGAGTGGAGGAATTATAGTGCTGGAATTAGAAACCAAAAACTATTCATTAACAGAGATTTCAAAAATTGTGGAATCCAATAATGCTATGATACTACATAGTATGATGGCTACTTCTGTCAACCAAAACTTCATTCAGATATCCTTAAAAATTAATAAGAATGATTTGAAAGACATCCAACATACCTTTGAAAGATATCAATACAACGTGCTTGCGGTATTGCACCAGTCAGAATATGAATCGCAACTACAGGAGCGATATGACAGCCTGATGAAGTATTTAGAAGTGTAATT
>DAOORG010000257.1:0-3788 GCA_035389165.1 Chitinophagales bacterium | reverse complement strand
CCGGCAGTGCCAAATCCGGTGGATGTTTTTACAAAATCTGCACCGGCACTTAAAACTAGCTTTGTGGCAATTTTTTTCTCCTCATTTGTTAAATAACAAGTTTCGATAATAACCTTCAGGATTTTATCTCCTATTGCTTTTTTTATTTTATTGATTTCATTTTCTACTAATTCATATTTT
Source organism: Chitinophagales bacterium (assembly GCA_035389165.1). Taxonomy (GTDB): domain Bacteria; phylum Bacteroidota; class Bacteroidia; order Chitinophagales; family JADIYW01; genus JADJSS01. The sequence continues at coordinate 3,608 of DAOORG010000257.1, read as the reverse complement.
TTATCTTTCAAGAAACCAATATTAATCACCATGTCAATTTCATCTGCACCCATTATAACAGCATTTTTAGATTCTGCAATTTTAGCTAAAGTATCCATAGAACCTAATGGAAAGCCAACAACGGATGCAATTTTAACAGATGATCCTTTAAGTTCATTTGCACATAATTCCACGTAACAACTATTTACGCAAACCGCATAGAATTTATATTTTTTTGCTTCCTTACAAAGTTGTACTACTTCAGCTTCTGTAGTTGTTGCTTTCAGTAAAGTATGATCGATATACTGGGCGATTTTCATTTAAAGGTTTATTAAAGTTTAAACTTAAACAAAAAAATTAAAAAATCTATTATCTGTTATAGAATAACTCATGACAAATGTTCAAAACAAAATAGTAATTTTACACTATGACAGATATTTTAGTAATTGGCTCAGGTATAGCCGGTTTAAGTTTTGCCTTAAAAACCGCACAGCAGTTTCCGGATAAAAAAATAGTGGTATTAACCAAAGCAAGTGAAGATGAAAGCAATACCAAATATGCTCAAGGTGGTATTGCCGTAGTAACGGATTTTGACAAAGATACATTTGACAAACATATCGAAGATACGCTGATTGCCGGAGATGGTTTGTGCAACAAAGAAATTGTAGACATTGTAATTCGTGAAGGAAGACAACGCGTAGACGAGTTAATTAATTGGGGAACAAATTTTGACAAAGCTGAGGACGGCGATTATAAACTAGGCAAAGAAGGCGGTCACTCAGAATCTCGTGTTTTGCACTACAAAGACATTACCGGCTGGGAAATTGAAAGAGCACTATTAGAACGTGTACATCAAACAAAAAATATAGAAATATCTCAACATCATTTTGTCATTGATTTGCTTACACAGCATCATCTCGGAAAAATCATAACGCGAGTAACTACTAATATCCAGTGTTATGGTGCTTATGTACTGAATAGAAAAACTAATCAGATTGAAAAGATAGAAAGCAAAGTGGTGGTTTTGGCATCCGGTGGTTTTGGACAGATTTATCGTGCTACTACCAACCCAAACATTGCTACCGGTGACGGAATTGCTATGGTGTATCGTGCAAAAGGTCGTGTAGCCAATTTAGAGTTCGTTCAATTTCATCCAACAGCTTTGTACGAACCTGGCGTAAGTCCTAACTTTTTAATTACGGAAGCAGTACGTGGAGATGGTGCCATTTTACGCACTAAAAACGGAAACGATTTAATGGCAACTTACGATAAGCGTGGCTCACTGGCACCACGTGATATTGTGGCACGAGCAATTGACAATGAAATGAAAAAAAGCGGAGAAGACCACATGTATCTGGATTGCCGCCACATGGATAGAGAAAATTTCCTGCATCATTTTCCAAATATTTATGAAAAATGCAAATCCATCGGTATTGATGTTTTCAAAGACATGATACCTGTTGTACCGGCAGCGCATTATGCTTGTGGTGGTATCAACGTGGATGCCTCAGGAAGAACTTCTATTAAAAATTTATATGCCTGCGGTGAATGCAGCAATACAGGATTGCATGGTGCTAATCGTTTAGCTAGTAACTCATTACTGGAAGCGGTGGTTTTTGCGCATAGAATATTTTTGGATGTTTGTGAACAATTGCCAACTATAGAATTTTCCAATGAAACATTTCCGGAATGGAATGCAGATGGAACTACAGATCCTAAAGAGATGGTTATCATTACTCAAAGCATCAAAGAACTTAAAGACATCATGAGTAATTATGTTGGTATAGTACGTAATAATGGTCGATTAAAACGAGCGCAGGAACGACTCTATTTATTATTTAAGGAAACGGAAGAACTTTATGAAAACACGACCATATCGCCACAACTTTTGGAATTACGAAACATGATTACAATAGGCTATTTGATTACTCGCAGTGCGATGTTACGAAAAGAAAGCCGTGGACTGCATTATACGACAGATTATCCGAATCATGCAAAAGATGCTGAAGAAACGATGTTGTAGACACTATCCTTTTTAAAGACCAATCTGTATTCATTTTTTTCTTTCTACAGAAAAGATTGAATGATAGAAATAATAAAAGATACTAGTTGTTTTACCTCAACAATGCCAACGTTCCTTTCAAATAAAATGGCTCATTATTAGATCTGATTCCTGATGCGATATAGGTGTAATTATCCACCTGACAAGGTTCGCCTTTATAAGTTCCGTTCCAGCTATTGGTTAAATCATTTGTTTCAAAGACAAGTTCGCCCCAACGATTAAAAATTTTCAGTGAATAGGTCTTAATACTTTTATTCATCATGTTGAATAAATCATTAAAACCGTCGTTGTTTGGTGAAAATGCTGTAGGTATAAATATATCGCAATTGGTAGATACAAAAATGGAATCTTTTGTCAGACAACCATTATTATATACATCAACCCTGATTGGAGTCGTTAGTCCGTTAATGGATATGGAATCAACATTTACTTCACCGGTGCTCCAGAATATCGAATCTGATGCTTGATTAATCCCAATCATCTTCAATTCACCCGGACACATAATGATGCTGTCTGCTCCTAAATTTACTCTTGGCAAAGGCAACACCATAAAATTATAGTTTACTGAATCTGCGCCACAACGGTGATTCGCTAACAGTTTTATAGTATTTGCACCGGCTGTTGTATGAGTATAGTTTGCTATGTTAGTAGTTTGTAGATTACTATTATTCAAGCTCCAGGTATAAATTGTATTTCCTCCACCGGTTGATAGATTTGTATATTGCATAGTTTTACCGAAGCAAATATCATCCGGCACCGGATTCACACGAAACAATATACTGTCATCCATAGAAAGGGTCTTTGTTAATGTATCTCTGCATCCTGTATTTCCGGTTGCAAATAACTGTATCGTTTTAGGACCCAATACACTATAAGTATGAACCGGATTTCTTATACCATTTACAGATTGACCATCGCCAAAATTCCAGTTAAATGAAGAAATACTTCCGTAGCTCACAGTAGATGTATTATTAAATGTAACAGGTTTACTGTAACATAAAAAATCGTTTAAAAAGTTCAGTGTAAATTTAGGTGCATGCACATTCACTGTATCTTCCGCTACACAACCATCCAGATACGCTTTAATTTTTAGCGGATTAATGCTTCCGTCATTAGTTATTGTTGCTGCAGTTGAGCCGTTCACCCATCGGATAGAATCATACAAAGAAGGATTAACGGAAAATACAGTACGTTGATTTTTACACAATACCGTATCTCTGCCTAAGGATACACTTGGCCTAGGACGAATCTGAATATTTTTGATTATAGAATCTGCAGCACATCTGTTAGAAACGACAAGCTTTACAGGAAAATTTCCGGTGCCGGAAAAAGTGTAAGTTGCATTTCTGGTCAAAAGATTGCTTGTTTCTATCGACCATTTGTATTGATTTCCTACACCACCTGTAGTTTGGTTAACAAAATCTACTGCTTTTCGCTGACAAGTAATTAATTCTGCTGTTGTAAAATTTACATTCAATGCAGAATCCATAACGACTGTTTTGCGAATGGTGTCTTTACAACCAATATCTGATGTGGCAATCAACTGAATCGTATAATTTCCAAACGG
>DAOORG010000256.1:0-3793 GCA_035389165.1 Chitinophagales bacterium | reverse complement strand
TACCATCCAGTAAAAATACATTTCTTGGAATTAATATTACTTGTTGAAATTTGGAAATAAACTGCATTGTTTACTATTTTTTTTGTTAAAAAACGTAGTCAAAAAAAGATAAAATTACGATATCATACTTGCTAATTCATTTTCCAATTTATCAAAATTTTCTTCGTTTTTATCTACGACAAATCTTTTCACTTTATTACATTCTTCCGCTGTTTCAAACAACATTTTAAATACAATTTTTGTTTGAAATTCGTATATTTCGTCAAATGTAACCAGCACTTTAAAGTAAGGTTGTGTGTGTCTTTTCCAAGCAATTAAAGAAGGTGATTCAATTTTTAAAAATTCACATTCATTTTTATAATTTCCTTTGTCCGGACCATGCATAATAAATCGCCATTTGCCACCAATTTGAAAATCAAACTCCTGGAAAGTATTCGTAAAACCTGCAGGTCCCCACCATTTTTGCAAATGTTCTGGATTTGACCAAGCTTTGAAAACTAATTCTCTATGGAAATTGAAAATTCTTGTACTGACAATCTCGGTATCTGGTGTTGATGAGAATAATTCTGTTGTCATTTTGTTCTTTGTGGTTGGAAAATTATTTCTGAATTTTAATTATTTCATTTTCCACATTCAAAAGATAGGTGCCATTAGGAAGCTCTTTAAGCTTTAGCATATAATGTGAAATACCAGAAAAGACAGCCCAATCATCACTATACATTAACTGTCCCAACATATCATATACTTTTATCTTAGTTGTAGTATTTTGAGGATTGTAGTAATCTATATTAAACTCACCATTTGCCGACGGATTTGGATATACATAAATGAATTTATTTTTGAAAGTTGTTGCCGGATTTGTCTCTAAAAAAGCCGTTACTATTTCAGAATATATAAATGAAGAATCAATATTCACTTGTTTCAGACGATAGTAATTATTGCCTGAGATAGGTTGTTGATGCAGAAACGGATAGGTGTGTTGTAAATTACTGGTACCGAAACCATTTACTTTACCTATGTTTATAAAGTTTATTCCATCTGCAGACCATTCTACTAAAAAATATGCATTTCTAAATTCCGTTGCTGTAGTCCAGTACAGCATCACCTGTTGGTTAGCAGTTTTATGTCCGTAAAAATTCAGAAGCTCAACTGGAAGCTGAATAGCTTTTGTAATAATAAAAGAATCTCGTAAACAATTAAAATTATCTGTAACGGTTATTGTATCCGTATCAATACCTGGTGGAGCCGTCAAAATTTGCTTTATACTTGCGCCATTTGTCCAATTATATGTACCATTCCACGAAGAAACTAAGTTTATACTATCGCCTTCCAAAGTTGTGTATATTTCTTTTTTGTTGACATCTTTTAAGATGGTAAAATGATCTCGTATTATTCCATCATTGCATACCCAATCTGCATCCAATCGGTTACCATCAATAGTTAAGGCTAAACCACCACCTTGCAAGTTATTAGAATAAACCATAGCATTGTGAGGCCAACCAGTTTGCTGACCACCTAACTGACCTGCAGAACCAGCCACGACATAGACAGTACCAATAGACAAAGGCGATTTCTTGATATAAGGACAAGAATTAATACTGTTATCATATCTAGCGGATGAGTTACTAATTGCATGGGTAGCCAGATTAAACGATGCTTCGTAACCATAATGACCATTCATTAAATAAGAACGTTCATACACGTGACTGTGTCCGCATAAAATAAGGTCTACACCGTAGCGCTCCAGAATTCGAATAAAATTTTCCCGAATGGCAATTAAATCTGTTTCTGTTTCGGAGGTATGAGAGCCTAGCGTATAAGGCGGATGGTGCCAGTAGGCAATAGTCCATTTTTGTGTGTTGGCAGCTAAATCATTCTTTAACCAGACAGCCTGCGGACCGAGTGTATCCCATATTCTATAAACATTTGATTCTTTTCCGTAAGAATCTAACGCAATAAAATGAATGTTGGCAAAATCAAAAGAATAAAAAGCTTCTGTACCTGAAGCAACACCGCCACTTTCTCCGGCTGTAGGCAAGGTAAACATGCTATAATACGGTACCGCATGGTCGTTTTGCCGAGTTGCATTATTGGCATAATCGTGATTTCCGGGAGCAGGCCAAAGTACAACATTACGCAACAAAGAATCCTGATATTGCGGGAAAAAATTAGATTGATATTCCGCATCCGTTCCGGAATTGTATGCATTATCACCTAACAATAGCATTCCGTCTGTTTGTTTTCCATCCATGTACTGCATGTAACGATTACGCACATTCAACTGATTGGAAGTATTATTACCGCAATCACCTGCTGCCCAAAAACGGGAAATTCGCTCCACACCTTTTACCGGTAATGTTGTAAAAAAATATTTACTACCGGTTCTTAATGTTTGAATAGCTGGTACCGTATTTCCAATTGAATAAAAATATTTTGTATCCGGTGATAATCCTGATACGGTAACATCATGTTCTGTGGTTAACGTTGCATCTGTTACATTAGAAACTAAGCTTCCGTCTGTTGTGCCAAAATTTACAACAGAATTAGAGGCACTGCTGGTTCTCCAGCGAATATGTACTGAATTTTGAGTAGCCAAATTCAAATAAGGACCTCTCGTTATGTTGACAGTTCCTGCTATATTAGACTTAATTTCCAGATTAAAACTTATATCCGAGCTTGTTACTGCGGTCTGGTGTATCTCAACGGCAATAGTATGAAATCCTGTTGGCAATTGTGCCAGAGATAATGTGGTAGAAAGTGCATTGTTTTCATAAGCAGCAGAAGCTGTTGTCAGATAATTGACAACACCGCCAGGCATATTATTTCTATAAACTTCCACACCGTCAATGTAGACTATTATACCATCATCAGCCACCATATTCATAGTATAATCAGAAAACAAGGATGTATTACCTATTGTCAGTGTTCTTCTAAAATAAGTAGTAATATACTTGTTGGCTGCATTTCCGCCAAAGCCAAGAATAGTTGCCTCATCTCCATCACCATAGCCTAACTCTGCATTTCCAAGTGCCCATGCTGCATCATTAAATGCGCTGGCTCGCCAACCGGTGCCCTGATCGGTTCCATTGTCCAGATATTTCCATGCTCCTCCAAAAGCAACTATTGTACTTTCATTAGCCACTAATTCTAGATCAAAAGTAATGTCAGAACTATTTATCGTATTTTGATGTATTTCAACAGCGATTGTATGATTGCCGGTTGGTAACTGTGTCAGTGAAAGTGTAACGGATTGTGGTGTATTACCGTCATCAGTAGCATTAGCCGCTAAAGTGAGATAGGAAAAAGCACCGGCAGCAATATTATTTCTGTAGACTTCGGTTCCATCAATATAAACTATAATACCATCATCTCTTTTGACACTCAAGGTATAATCCAGATAACTAGACGTACTTCCTATCGTAATATTTTTTCTGAAATAAGTGGTTATATATTTATTAGCCGCATTTCCACCATAGCTAACTATTGTTGACTCATCACCATCGCCATAACCCAATTGTCCTGTTCCGGAAGACCATGCAGCATCATTAAATCCTGTTGAAGTCCATGTTGTGCCTTGATCTGAGCCATTGTCTAAATATTTCCAGGTTGAACCAAAAGGAACCAATGTAACATTCGCAAATGTAGCTTGAGTTATAAAAAATAAGAAAAGAAAGTGTAGAAATACTTTCATCTGTTTGTGTTAAACAAATTTAAGCATTTATTTAATAATGTGTAGTTTTAAAAATACTCTAAAAAGTTTGTGTCTTTTCCGGAAACGATTCGTTTGTAGCGG
>DAOORG010000255.1:0-3823 GCA_035389165.1 Chitinophagales bacterium | reverse complement strand
GAAACAGATGAAATTTCAACACCCATCAATTGAACAGGTGCTATTTTAGCTACCGGCGTGATGGCTCCGGTTCTTCCTATTTGAAAATCCACTTGCAGTAAAGTAGACATTGCTTGTTTTGCTTTAAATTTATATGCAATTGCCCATTTTGGATGATGTGAAGTTTTTCCAACTAATTGTTGTTGCTGAATACTGTTCACTTTTATCACCATTCCGTCAATATCAATTGGATAGGAATCACGTTTATTTTCCCATTCTTTACAGAAACTTTCCACCTCAATGATTGAAGTAAATAAGCCTCTTTCCTGAAAAGGTGTTTTAAAACCTAATTGCGATAATACTTCTAAATTCTTATTGTGCGAATCAAAAATATTGGTGACATCGTTTCCTTCTTTGTCTTCTGCATAACCAATCTGATAAATAATGGCATCTAATTTCCTGGACGCTACTTCAGCACTGTCTTTCAATCGCAGACTTCCAGCTGCGGTATTGCGTGCATTTTTGTACAATTCCAGTTCTTTTTTATTTTCTTGTCGAAGTAGCTCATTTTGTTTTTTACGTGCGTCGTTTAGTTTTTCCAACATGGCTAATTCTAAAATAACTTCGCCGCGCACTTCAATTTTATAAATTCCGAACTGCGTGAAATTTGCTTTTAACGGAATAGATTTAATCGCTTTAGCATTGGGTGTGATGTCGTCGCCTTCAATTCCATTTCCACGTGTTGCAGCACGAACCAGTTGATCGTTTTCATAAACTAAAGCAATGCTGCTGCCGTCAAACTTAGGCTCAGCAATGTATTCAACAGTTGTGTTTTCAGAGAGTGCTTTTTTTACCTGTGTATCAAAATCTTCTAAGTCGGAAAGGTTATACGAGTTTTCCAGTGACATCATTGGTACCAAATGCTGCACCGTTGGAAATTCCTGATTTAAACCTTTTGCGACTCGTTGTGTAGGTGAGTCTGCCGTAACAAGATTCGGATAGGCTGTTTCAATGTCTTTTAATTTTTTGAATAACCTATCGTAATCATAATCCGTAATAATGGAATTCGCTTTTACGTAATAAGTATGGTCGTGAAAATTGATAACGGTTTTCAGATCTTCACAAAATTGTTCAGTTTCATTTTCAGGAACGAAATCATCCAGTTTTTTCAGTAACTGTTCAGTAAGTGAAATGTGTTCAGAATTATTGCTTGCAGAAAATAAATCAGTTGTCATAAAAGCCGTCAATTGTCTCCGCTAATTTATGGTCTTTTTCCGTAACTAGATTGCCTGCATCATGTGTTTGCAATGAAATAGTTACTTTATTATATACATTGTAGAGTTCCGGATGATGATTTTGTTTTTCTGCAGCAAATGCCACTTTCGTTAGAAAGACAAATGCTTCGGTGAAATCTTTAAACTTAAATTCTTTTACAAGTTTATTATCTTTTGTTATCCAGTTCATACATTTAATTTTTATACCTTGTTAAAGTTAAGGTATTAATATGAATTGGAAACTTCGTTTTGTGTTATGGTTTGTGAATAATGTACAGCCGCTTCGTGGTGTAGAAATTAAAAATATAGAGAAAGAGAGAAAAAACTCTATAAAGGCTTCAAAGCTGGGGAAAATATTGTTCGACAGTAAATATGAAGTAAAAGAAGTAAAAGACTTTCATATAGATGGAATTAAAGTTAGATCCTATAGAAATTCTACACAGCCAAATCAAAAAGTAATAGTCTATTTTCACGGTGGTGGTTTTGTGTTTTATAATATTGAATCTCATGATTATGTTGCCAGACGTTTAAGTTCCATGAATGATTGTACAGTTATTTCCGTAGATTATCGCCTGGCACCGGAGCATACATTTCCGGCAGCACATGAAGATGCATACAAGGTTATAGAGTATGTTGCCACTCATGCCAACGAACTTGGAGTGGATGCTTCAAAATTAGTGGTGGCAGGAGATAGTGCCGGCGGCAATTTAGCTGCATGTGCCTGTCATCATTTTAAACAGCACTCCACCGTAAAAATAGCTGCTCAAATTTTGACCTATCCTTGGGTAGACGGTAAAATTGAATCTGATTCAATAGAAAAATATAAGGAAGGCTATTTGCTCACTAAACAAGCGATGTTGTGGTTTCAAAAAACGTATACACCTAAAAAAGAAGATCAGCTGAATCCTGAAGTGTCACCTATTTATCATAAAGATTTTACCAATTTACCGCCTGCTTTTGTGTTGACTGCAGAATTTGATCCGTTGAAAGATGAAGGAAGGATTTATGCGGAAAAAATGAAAGCTGCTGGAAATATTGTTTTACATAAAGAATACAAGCAACTGGTGCATGGATTTTATAACCTTCCGAAATTATCGGAGGAAAGCATGCAGGCACATTTTGATGTGCAGGCATTTCTAAAGAAAGTGCTGTAATTATTTTTTATTGGTACTCAACACCATTTTCAGCTTGAGTTTCGCTCCAAGCGACATAACGTCTACTAAATCCTGAACGGTCAGGTTTTCAGCAACACGAAGCACAACAGTTGGGTCTTCATTGTTTTCCAATGCAATTTTCAAAGCATTTTCCAATCCGTCTAAAGGCAATTCGGTAGTATTGATGTAATAGCGTTTGTCAGCCGTAACAGATAGTGTAACCGGTTGCTTTGCCAGTTGTTCCGTACTGTTTGCTTTTGGCAACATCAGTTTGATTACATTCGGATTGGCAATAGTGGAAATAATCAAAAAGAACAACATCAAAAAGAACATAATATCATTCATAGATGCCATGGCATCTTCATCGTGAAACGGTCTTCTTCTTTTGATATTCATACAATTGTTATTCTGAACGAAGTGAAGAATGTTTAATCCTGAACTTCATTGATTAATTATTTATTTTACCGGTTTTTGAATGCCTTTAACAAATTCAAAAATTTGTTTTTGCAGTTTCATAGAATAGTTATCTATCAATGTCAGTAAAAAATGATAACCCATAAAAGAAACAACACCAACAATTAAACCGGTGGCTGATGTAATCATTTTCTGATACAAACCTGCAGAAATGGTTCCAATGGAAATATCTGCGGATTGCGAAATGTTATAGAAAATCAAAATTACACCGAGAATTGTACCGATAAAACCTAAACGTGGCGCAACACCGGAAATCATACTGATCCAGCTCATGCGTTTTTCCATTTCGTTCAGTTCTATGTTAGACTGTATTTCCAAAGCCTTTTCGATATGGTCTATCGGTTTTCCCAATTGAGAAATACCGGATTGTAATACGTTGCCTAAAGCAGATTTGTCTGCCGTACATAATGCATCTGCACCTTGAATATTTCCGGCATATAATTTATCTAATACATCACGAACCAGATTATCATGAATGCCGGAGCGTTGTCTGAAAAATAAATAACGCTCAATGATGAAAAATATCGCAATGGCTAAGAATAATATCAATGGTATCATGATTACACCGCCTTTCATGAGTAATTCCAGCACAGATAATTCCTTCACCGGAGGCGCTGCCGCAGGCATAATTGAATTTGCTGTATCTAAAACGGTGGTTGCTGCTTGCAAGAGTATTCCCATAACCTAAAAATATTTTAACAAAATTAAGATTTTACCTTGAACGTCAAAACAGAATATACTATTGTGTTGTGGATAACTGTATTTTGATGCTTTTTAACTAAATTTAGCTTTCAATCAGTTTATATGCCATCTTCTGCAAAATTAGTGCTGCTTTTTTCGTTGCTCGGTTTTCATATCGTTGCTTATGCTCAAACAAATAGCATGCCTGAATATAATTTGAATAAAAATTATCCGGGTGCCGAGTATAAATTCTCTTTTGTC
>DAOORG010000254.1:0-3840 GCA_035389165.1 Chitinophagales bacterium | reverse complement strand
ACAATTAACCTTTTTATTGATGAAAAAATCTATCTCAAGAAGAAAGTTCTTAAAGCTTTCCGCAATGGCTGGTATAGCAACAACATTACCTTTATCCGGATGTAAAAAAACACCAGTTGCACCAGATGATAATTATTCGGAAGCCATTGTAATCGGCTCAGGTTTTGGTGCTGCTGTTTCAGCACTTCGACTAACACAAGCCGGGATTAAAACGTTAATGCTGGAAATGGGCAAACAGTATGATGTGGATGCCACCAAAAATCCATTTTCAAAAACATTGATACCGGATGGTCGGTCAACATGGCTAAAACGTAAAACAATATTACCGGTTACTACCATACAATTTGATATTCCAAAACATGTGGGCGTATTGGATAGAGTTGATTATAGCACATCCTATATGCGTATTTACAGAGGCAATTGCCTGGGCGGCGGCTCTGTAGTTTATGGTGCCATGCTTCCGTTTGCTCAACCAACATTATGGAATGAATATTTTCCATATGTAGATTACAATGACATGCTCAATAAATGGTATCCGACAGTAAAAAGTGTGTTGGATTATGCAGAAGTACCACAGGATATTTTAAATAGTAAATATTACAAATATGCCAGAGTCGGATTAAATCACTGTCAAAATGCCGGCATGGAAAAAATAATGCTGAATGCAGGTGTGAATTTTACTATTATCAGGAATGAAATTAATGGAACCGTTCAAAAATGTTCAATTGATAATCAATTATTGTATGGTGCAAATAATGGCTTTAAAAATAGTCTGGATAGAAATTATATTCCTCAGGCAAAAGCTACTGGAAATCTAAGCATAGAAACATTACATAAAGTAGATTCTATAAAGCAACTAGATAATAAATTATATGAATTAACGGTTCATCAACTAAATGAGCATGGAGAAATTACGGCAATAAAAAAGTATACCTGTAAGAATTTGTTCGTAAATGCAGGTGTCGTAGGTACCATGCAAATCCTATTAAAATCTAAGCATCTGGGTGGATTATCAAATTTAAATGATGAAGTTGGAAAACACTGGGGCAACAATGGAAACATTATGGCTATGCGTGCAGCATTACGGGAAGATGTTGGAGCAGAACAGGGAAGTGTACCTGTTACTGCATATGGCGACTTAAACAATCCGGTTACACCTTTATTAGCTGAACAAGCACCATTCCCTATAGGAATGGAATTACGTCAATTACTGACATTAGCAATTACCAAAAATCCCAATCGTGGGTATTTTAAATATAATCCGGTAACAGACAATGCAGATTTATATTTTGACCGCTCGCAGATGGAAATTTCCAGGTTAGCTATGAAAAGTTTTATAGACAGGTTGAATTCAGCTAATGGAGGAATGCTCGAACAATTCTGGTATTTTGAAGGAAAAGGATTTGGTGATGATTTCACCTACCACCCGCTAGGTGGAGCTGTATATGGTTTAGCAAGTGATTATTATGGCAGACTTAAAGGATACGAAAATTTGTATTGTCTGGATGGTTCAGCAATACCCGGGTTTTCCTGTTGTGCGAATCCTGCATTAACTATTGCAGCATTGGCAGAGCGTGCTATGGAAAAAATTATTGAGGAAGATTTTAAGTAAACTGCTGGTCTTTTTAATTATTTAGTTTTAAATACAAATCCAACTTTTAACCAGGATGCTTCCTCATATCCTGCATCTATGGCTACTCCGAAATTCCTGACGAAATAATACTTAAACCCTATTCCGCCACCGGCGTTGAACCCTAATTGCTTTATCTTCTGACTGGTGACAAGATTTTTTTCAGTGATTAAATAACCACCTGCATGAAAATGAATATCAAAATCAATTTTATCGGCTGCTAAACTCTTGCCTGATTTATCTGAAAACAATTGCCACCAATGAAAAACACATCTGGCACCAAAAAAATTACCCAAATAAAAAACTTTAGACTTTGAAAACTTCTGAAATGCCGCAGAATAGTTTAAACCAATGCCTACATATTTGTGTACATTATAATCAAGATTAACTGTAACACCCGGAATTAAACCTGTATATGCATAATCATACCCAAAACTGCTGTACACTTTTTTGAATCCGGTATGGTGACCAAAATTTAAAGCAGGTTGAAAAGCAAAAGAACCTTTTTGTGATGCTCCATCAAAAGATGTAGCTATTTTCGATTTGTTTTCTTTTTTAGATTTCCTAAGTGTTGTACTGTCACTTTTTATTTTGAAATCTTTTATACCAAATCCTTCAGCAAAAACTGAACAAGATGATAGAATAATTATTAAAAACAAACAGATCCTATTCTTCATGTATTTTCTTTAGTGCGGTTGAATGTCAAAAATAAACATTGATTATTTAAATACCTTATTTTTGAGTGTCTAAAATATTCTTCATGGTTTTAAAATAAAAAAGTCCCGAATAAATTCGGGACTTTTTATAGAGTAATTTTTTTTATAGTTTAATAGAAACACCTGCTTCAAATATACTTTTACCGTATCCAAACTCACCGTATACTCCAATTTTATCTGTAAAGAAGTATTTAACACCAAATTGCGGACCAGCGAAAATAATTCCACTAACATCACTTCCTCCACCTCTAGAAAAACCAACTCCTAAGCCTGTACCAAAGTTTAATCCGGCATAGACATCTAATTTATCACCAACACCAAGACCCTTTTTATCAGCAATTAACTGGAAAAAGTGAAAATTAGCTAATATACCTACTGGTACGTACAAAGCACCGCCACCGCCAAGAGCTCTACCGCCAATACCTGTAACTAATCCAACGCCAACATAATCGTGTACACCAAACTCAGCCTGAACAGATAATGTACCTGAATACCAGAAAGCACCTCTTCCATAATAACCACGGCCACCAGAATAACTGTAAAAACCACCTTTTCCAAACGCACCTATGTAAGATGACAAACCTACACCGATTGAAATCTGTTTAGAACCTTTTCCTTCAAATGCTTTACCACCACCAGATGATTTTTTGCTTTTTGCTGCTGGTGCATACAAATTAAAGTTAGCTGCATTTAAACCTAACTCACTTGCAAATGTGTTTGTTGTAAATAACACAATTGCCAATACCGTAAATAATTTCATTGATTTTTTCATAATTGATACTTTTTATAATGCAAAGGTAAGACTTAAAATCCCAGTTCGATATACCGAATAATAAGTAAAAACGACCGTATGCTAATTTATTCACACCTTTTCCACAACTATAGCGCTTGCGCCACCACCTCCATTGCAAATACCTGCAGCTCCAATCTTTCCGCCTTTATGATTTAAAACAGAGATTAAGGTCGCTACAATTCTGCATCCAGAACTTCCAATTGGATGACCTAATGCAACTGCACCACCAAACACATTTATTTTTTCGTGTGCAATATTCATCTCTTTCATGTTTGCCAATGCCACTACAGAAAACGCTTCATTAATTTCGAAGAAGTCAACATCTTCTATATTTATATTTGCTTTTTTTAATGCTTTAGGTATTGCTTTTGAAGGTGTTGTAGTAAACCATTCAGGATCTTGAGAAGCATCTGCAAAAGAAACTATTTTTGCCAATGGTTTTACACCCAGTTCTTTAACTTTTTCTCCACTCATTAAAACCATTGCACTTGCTCCATCATTAATTTTTGAAGCATTAATGGCAGTTATTGTTCCTTCTTTTTCAAAAGCAGGTTTTAAGGCGCTTACTTTTGCTTCATCAAATTTCTTGTATTCTTCATCTTCAGTAATAGCAACATCTCCTTTTCTTGTTGCGATTACAACCGGCACGATTTCATCTTTAAAATAACCATTTGCATATGCTTCCTGTGCTCTTTTATAAG
>DAOORG010000253.1:0-3847 GCA_035389165.1 Chitinophagales bacterium | reverse complement strand
AGAGATATCAGTATGAAACTGAAAAATAAGTTTCTCATAATTTTATTTTTGACTATTGATTGGTAGCGGAAAAATTATTTTTATTACAAATGCAACTAAAAAATAATTAATTCTTTTTCTAAGTGTTAATTCGGTTCAACTTCTGATGCACCTGAAGTACTCTTGGTTACCTTTTGCGGCTCGCTCACATACGTAACATGTGATGCGCCACTTGCTTCTGCGTCCAGTGTGTTACTGCAGTTGAGTATTGCTTTAGAAGCACCGCTTGCCTCAATGTCAATGTTGGTGCTTTTGCAATCTTTCCCGTTGTAATTGGAAGCGCCCGAAATATCAATGGTTTGTTTGGCGGCACTTCCTTTGATGGTTAATTTTGATGCACCGGAAAGGTCAATATCCAGATTTTCTGCCGACATCATAATCTCTGCTTTGGAAGCACCGGATGTTTTAATATTCATTTCTTTTTCAGTAAAAGTATAGTCACTTGTAAAACGGGAAGCGCCGCTTACAAAAATGCCTGATAATGAATTTCCGTATACTTTTGCTTTCATGACGCTTGTGTGATAATTGCCGTAATCTTTCAATTTAATCGTTACTTCACCGTTATTATTTCCTACAAATACATTATCAGCGTCGTCTTCATCAATTTCAATGACAACCTTATTTTCATTGCTGTGAATAAATTCAGCCTGAAAAGCAGAACTCACTTTTAATCTGCTGAATTCTTTAACAGTATAGTATTTTGTAACGGTGCCGGCTGAAACAGCCTGAATAAGCGTAAGGGTTAATACCAGTGTGATAAGTGGTTTAAATAGATTTTTCATTTGTATAGATTTTTGTTGGTTAATTAATAATCAGGTCGCTGTTTTTAGAATTTATTTTTATGGTGGGTGATGTCTCTACAGCACTTTTTGTTTTAGCTGTCATATTCATAGTGTTAGATGTTTCATTTTTTTTAGTGATGATTAACCGTTGGTTATTCATAGAAATATCACCATTCACATCATTCACAACTAAATTCACCGGATTTTCAGGATTTATTTTAATGGTGCAATCTGTGTAAACACCCGTAACGGCAATGCCTGAAATGTTCTTTGACAGATTATTCAGTTTTAAATCGCAATAGGTGAGTGTTGCATTTACTTCCTGCATTAACTGGTTTATTTTGATGTCTGAGTAAGTGGACGTTGATTTAATATATCCGACTTTCTCAATCGTGATATTGCCATAATTCATGTTCAAAGATTGTAATAACGAACAGGTAGTCAGTTTTATATCTCCATAACTCGAAACAATGGTGAGGGTGTCAATCGCATTCAGAATAAAATCGGTGTAAGATGCGCTTATCTTTAAGTGACTCATTTCACCAAAAGTTACATTTGAATACGTTGTATTTATTGTAGTTCTGTTTTTATTTTTTAAAACGGAAACGTCGCCGTAATTAGAATTTATTTTTGTCGGAATATTTATATCACCGATAATTAATTCACAGTAGTTGAGTGAGAAGCTTAATGATGCAAGGCTTTTTGGTAAGTAAACGGTGTTGCTTATTTTATAGGCATCTTTACTTTTATTGCTGCTGAATATCCAGCTCCATATCGAAGAGGACTGCTCATTCATGCTGGTACTTACCTTTAGCTTATTCGGAGACCTTTCTGCGTTTATTTTCAAGCCGTTTTTGAAATCTTCTTCATCCATCTTGCCTGAATTTGTTTCCATCACAAATTCAATCCGAACGACATCTTTATCCCAGATTTCTACTTTGAAATTCTGGTATCCGGCATTTAGCTCAAAAGCTGTATTTGCATCTACATTCCACTCTTTAGTGATTTTGTAATCTCTGGCTGAGTTTTCTGCCTTTGCAGGAAACAGAATGAACCAGCTAAATAACAGTGCTATTGTCTGTTTCATTGTTAATTGTTTTATCTTGTTTTTTTAATACTTCTTCGATACGCTGTATCAGTTCCAGTTTTGCTTTATAGTATTTCAGAATTGCATCTTTTATCCTGGGATTATCCGGATTCTTTTTTAATTCATTCAGTAATACCACTTTCATCGGACTGTCCAGCGTTACTTCGTTTTCTACTTCTTTAGGAATTGATACTTCGTTTGTGTTGATGGTACTTAGCTTTTGCTGAATATTCGATTCATAGTCATTCACCTGCATGCAGAAATCTTTAGATACCCCGTCAATAGAACAAATGGTATTGGTGTGTTGCTGCGGCTGGGTTTTCAGCATAAATACGGTAATAATTCCTGCTATGGAAGCTGCAGCGGCAAACTGTACCCAACGATTTCTCCACAGCGGAATTACTTTTTTGGTAGTGCCGATGTTTTGCTCGATGTTGTCCCAAAGTTTGTGTTTATTCGGGAAGTCAACATCAAACTCCTTGCGATGCTGTTTGATATGTTTTTCTATATTATCCATCTTATCTTTTTTTTGCTAATAATAATTCCTTCAGTTTTCGCTTTGCTTTAAACAACTGCGTTTTTGCTGTTGATTCCGATATTTCCAGCATGTCTGCAATCTGTTTGTGTGAGTAATCTTCAAACATATAAAGGTTGAAAACCACTCTGTATCCTTGAGGCAATTCTTCTATTACTTTCTTAATGTCGTCTACCGAATAATCGTTCCCATTTTCACTCTCATTTTCACTTACACTCTCACTTTCACTCACATCATCCTTCAGCTCATCAAATGTAATCTTCCTTTTCTTCAGCACATTCAGGCATGTATTGGTTACTATCTGTTTTATCCAACTGCCGATACTGCTTTCATTTCTGTATTGCTGAATGTTGTTAAATACTTTAATAAATGCTTCCTGCAACGCGTCCTCTGCTTCTGCCTGATGTTGTAATATTCTCAGGCAAACATTATACATAGCATCCGCATATTGCAGATACAATTGCTTACAAGCCAGCACATCTTTCTGTTTCAGCTTTTCTAAGAATTTATGGTCGGTACCGTATTCCAATTTTTTCTATTCAACTATATAGACACGAAAATAGATGATAGTTGCCTGAAGGCTGATGAAAAATTCATTTTTGGTCTATTTATTAACATTTTAGGATAGATTTTGCTTTCTATTAGACGAAATGGAGCCTATTTTTACACCATGCAGGATACGTTCAGACATCAGGGATTACGCAAAAGATTGGTACAGGAATTGAGAGGAGAAGGTATACAAAACGAAAAAATACTGAAAGCCATCGAAAAAATACCGCGTCATTTTTACATCGAAACGGTTTTCGGAGATGATGCTTATGAAAATAAGCCATTTCCGATTGGTCGCGGCCAAACCATCTCCAATCCGTATACGGTAGCCTACCAAACGGAATTGCTGGATCTGCAGGATGGAGATAAAGTGCTGGAAATCGGCACCGGTTCCGGTTATCAGTCTGCAGTGTTGGCAGAATTGGGAGCTGATGTGTATACGATTGAGCGACACCAGCCATTATCCAATAAAGCGAAGAAAATACTCAACCATTTCGGATATTCTAATGTGAAAACATTTTATGGTGACGGATTTAAAGGTTTGCCGGCAGATGCTCCGTTTGACAAGATATTAATTACAGCAGCCGCACCGGAAATTCCAAAAGAATTGCTGAAGCAGCTGAAAGTAAATGGCATTATGGTGATTCCGTTCGGGGAAGGGGATACCCAGAAAATGATTAGAATTAAACGATTGGATAATAATGAATTTGAAAAAGAAACGTTTTCTACGTTTACATTTGTACCCATGTTGAAAGGCGTGGTAGATTAAATATAAAATAAAGTAAAAATGCAAAAAGTAATAATTACACTCATTATAGGAATTTGTTTCTATACATCCGGTATGGCGCAAAAACA
>DAOORG010000252.1:0-3847 GCA_035389165.1 Chitinophagales bacterium | reverse complement strand
AGTGACGGAACCATCACCTTAGATTACAGTTCAGACGGAACACCATACAATGATATTGTAGAAAAAATTACCGAATGTGGTTTCACTGCAAATGGAATTGCGCCAAAAAATGGTGATAAAAATTTATGTAAAACTGCAAAGAATACGAAATAATAAAACCATGTGCACACACCTAAAACCTTTAGAAGATTATTTGATGGTTGAAAATATCCTTGAAGTTTACAGAGGACAAGTTTGGACAAAGAACTGTAGAGAATGGATTTACTACGATGCAGTTTTAAATCCCAAAAAACTAAAAGAAAAATTTCATTTTGATGATACCATAATAATACATGATTATAAAGACAACAAAGTAGGTTCAGAGCTTGGTTTAGTTTGCACATTATGCAATGATGCAATTATGGGTACTCATCCAAATTCATCTTACGCCATAAATAAAAAAATAATAGGATAAATATTATAATCTCAAAAAAACAAAAACTATGTTAACATTAGAACAGTACGCATCTATTTATTTGCCAATGATAACGGCAGCAGGCAATGAACAACAAGAACAGGAAATTTGCACCTCTTATGGTTACACATTAGCGCAATGGCAAGAAGCAAAAGATTTTTATACCGCTAAAATGATGGATGTAAATGATGGCGGCAAAACTGCAATGGCATTTTCTGCTGCCATGATGAAAGGTGCTTCACCTGCGCCACAAGTACCGCAAAACCCAGTGCCTGGTGATTTTACAGCTAACGAAGTAACGGTCTACCTAAGTGAATTTGACATACAAATGATTGAATTTACAAACGCACAAATGCTTCAGCATATTGTATTACAATTAGGATACGAAGCTAAAGATGATTTTGAAAAAAATTACATTAATGGAAGAGTGCATATTTCTATCAACGATCAAGGCTATAGTATTTATGGCGGTGTTTCTAAAGTTGAATTAAGCAGCAACAGTGTGAAATTTATTTTTGATGAAGAAGGCAAAGAGCGCATGCAATGCGACAGTGTAACAGCATCTTTTCAAATTGACGGAAAGTTATATAACTACTTAAAAAGAAAAATGCAGTTTATGTATAAAAATATGCTGGAAATAAAAACAGAAACAGCGCCACTAAATTATACAGTTAACGGAACAGCATTAAATGATGAATGGGTTTCTTTTTCAACTTCTGCTACAGATATAAGCATTCGACCGAATTTGCAAAACTTGAAAGAAACAGGAAAATATGGAACTGTTGTTTTTGTAGATTTTGAATCATCAACGATTGGTCAAAATGAAGATGAAATGAAATTATTAAAAGAAGCAGAAGCAAGTTTAAAAGATGCTGTCGAATACGACTTAACATCTGTGATAGCATTCCATACCACCAGCAATGAAAAGCGAAGATTCTTCATTTATACTTCTTTAAACCAAAATGATTTTATGAAACGAATAAATGATGCATTTCGCTTACTGCCTCAAATGCCGCTAAATTTTTCAGGTGGAGAAGATGCAAACTGGAATAATTACACAGCCTGTTTAGAGGATTTAAAGAACCAATAATCATTTGATTTACTGACAATTACGAACACATAAATTAAATTACTACTCACAAAATATGAATAGTTCTGTTGTGCACGCTTACGCAAAACTGCACCTTTACATCAACAAAAAAAATAAAACTATGAAATCACAAAACAACAAAATGAATGCAATCAGAAGAACATGTTTTATGTCATTATTTATTACAATTATGACATTGCTAAGTTCTTGTTCTCAAAACATTTTTGATGTTGCCGACAGATACAAAGTAGTATTCTGGTTTAATGAAGAAACATCAAGACAACTATTAGATGATGGTGCTGATTCACTTACTTTTTATATCAATTATAATAATGCAGTTATAAAAACTTCTGTTGATGATGTTTTTTGGTCAACAGCACCTTCATGTGATGACAGCACTGCTCTCTCTTTTACAATTGACTTACTACCAAAAGAAAGTAATATTTATTTTACTGTAAAAGACCAAACTGGTTTTGAATATTACTCAAGTACATTTCAATTATTACCACACAATAGTTGCAACGCCATAAAGATCGGACCTATCACTAAATTCAAATAAACACATCGATAATTATTATAAAATAAAACACTACAATGGAATTAGTATTTAAAAATAAAAGAAAAATTACCGGTGAAAACTATAAAGAATTAGCACCAATTTATCTAGCGCAAATGGCAATATGTGCTACAGCTGGATTTGGAAAAGAATACAATACTGCTGAGCATTTATTAGAACAATGTGGTGATGGCAATATAGAAGATGGTTATGCTCTATTATTTGATGTTGTTGATACTAACGACCAAGATAAAATAGTGTATGACTGTTGGCTATATCTGTTTGATGAAACAGCAAATGTGTTTTTTACAGGCACAACAAACGATGTAAATGTTGGCATGTCGCAATCATTTTTTGAAGATTACACCGATGGCGAAAAGACACAATTAACGGAAGCATTACAAAAAGCATATAACAAAATATTTTAAATTTTCTTAAACAATTAAACTTACAAAAAAATGAAAACAACTAAAACATTCAAAACACTTTCGATCCTACTATTCTTTGCTTTAGCAATCGTAGCAACCTCTTGTAAAAAAGACAAAGACGGAACCACAGGAAAAACAGGCACTTTCTCAATTGATGGTGTTTCCTATTCCGGCGAAACAAGCACACAAACTTTTGTAAATGACAATTACTCAGTTTTATGCGAACAAGATGATCCATACAAGTTGATTCAGGTAACGTTTCACAATCAGGCAGAAGCTGAAGCAGGTGGCACATTTGATGTTGCAGATTTTAGCTTAAATGTTCCGACAGGTGAAGCTGAAGTTGGTGTGGATGGATTAACATTTGATCCGATTGGTGCACGCACTATTACTGTTACAGGTAAAAAAATTACTATTAGTAATCTTCCATTAGATCAAACCGGTGGCGGCTCTTTAAATCCAGTTGTAAACAGCGCAAGTATTAATTTCTAACATCAAAGATTATAAAACTATGAAAAAACTAATCCACATTTTACTGTTTACAATTGTTATTACTGCATGTAGCAAAAAAGAAACCAAAGCACCCATCGTTTATGGTGAAGAAAATCCTTTAAATGGTTTTTTATCCCAGTTGTTTTATTTCCAAGAAACATACACATGGATAAATGAACTTGGTGGAATTGCGCAGGTAGGCATGAGTTTCACACCACTTGTAAAAGGTAAAATTAATGCAATTGTTGTTAAAATTCCCGCAGTAAATAATAATTTAAAAGTCGCTATTTGGGACAAAGAAACGCGTGCAAAATTACGTGTAGAGTATATTAATGTAACAACTGCAAATAGTTTTATTACAAAAGAAATTGCACCGCTAGAACTAACAAAAGATAAAGAATATGTAATCACGATGTTTTCTGATGATTATTATGCAAGAAATAGAACAGACAATGCTGTCGGTGAATTTCCAGTAATATCTGGAAATATTAAAATGACAAAATCAGTATCTGGTGAAGGTGAAACCGAATTATTTCCTTTAGGTGGTAGCAGTAATCAGTATTTTGGTGATTGCAGTTTTAATTTCCAGAGAACAGAATAATTAATCAACTCGAAAAGAATTAAAAAATGAAAAAATTAATCCTATTACTATTTGCATGCAACATCTTATTTGTTGCATGCAAATCCAACAAAACCGATAGTACTGAAACAACTATCGAACAAAATATGGATGAAATAAAATCATCTACTGCAGAACAAGGAAAAGCAGGAAAAGGAAAAATAACTTTAGTCTGCAATGGCAAAACATTTGAAATAAATGGCGTTTG
>DAOORG010000251.1:2723-3852 GCA_035389165.1 Chitinophagales bacterium | reverse complement strand
AAACTTGGAATTATAGGAATGCCTATCAGTAACCTTCGTTTATCTCTTGCCTTTCAAACACCCGGAATTTTATTTATGAAAGATGAATTCTTAACACAAATGGAAGTGGATTATGCCAGTCAGTCTTTTATTTTCACCGGTGATTCTCCTGAAGGCGCCTCTAAATACAGATATGTGCAACCCTGGAAATTGACGACAGGTGCCGGCTATATTCATAAATATGGCTTGGTGTCGGTTGAATATGAATTAAGCGATGCAAGTAATTCTAAATTCAGATTAAGCCAGAATGATGCCAATGCAAAAGCCTATGAAAACTTTGTAAACAATCTGATAAAAGAAAAATACGGACTCTTCCATACCATAAAAGCCGGTGTGGAATTCAAATACGATCCGATACGTATTCGCGGTGGTATTCAATACAGAACTTCACCTTTTAAAAACGCAGCAGCACCCAGTAATATCAATACTTCCAGCCTAACGTTCTCCGCAGGATTTGGCTACAGAGGCAAACATTTTTTTGCAGATATAGCCTACGTACAAACCAACTTTAAAGAGTTGTATGTTCCCTATCAGCTTAGTACGGAAGCCTGGAAACCAGTGCCTGCAGCTACGTTAAGTACAAAAAAACCGGCTATTGTCGTTTCTGTCGGATATAAACTATAAATTTGTCCAAACGAATTGAGTTGGCAGCACCTACTACTTGGAAATGGA
This sequence comes from Chitinophagales bacterium, assembly GCA_035389165.1. Lineage (GTDB taxonomy): Bacteria > Bacteroidota > Bacteroidia > Chitinophagales > JADIYW01 > JADJSS01. Next base: position 3,141 of record DAOORG010000251.1, on the reverse strand, counting down.
AAATAGCACAAGCACTCGAATTGAGATGGTGGAAAAGGTATCTCAAAGACAAAGACAGAAATCATTATTTACAATGGAAAGCCAGTTACTGGGATCAGTTATTATTTGACATTGAAAAATATATTGAACTTCCGGAACACTTTGTTTTACTGGATGCCGGTTGCGGTCCGGCCGGAATTTTTATTTGCCTGAAACGAAATCAGGTGACTGCCATTGATCCTTTAATGGAAAAATATATTGAGAACGATTTATTGCAGCCGGAACATTACCCTTGGGTTCAATTTGAACAATGTAAAATTGAAGACATAGATTTTAAAGAAAAGTTTGATTACATCTTTTGTTTAAATGCCATCAATCATGTAAAAGATTTGGAAAAAAGTTACGATGCACTGGTAAATGCATTAAAACCAGGTGGCAC
>DAOORG010000251.1:0-2623 GCA_035389165.1 Chitinophagales bacterium | reverse complement strand
TTTTTAGCTTCTCCTTTTGATGGCAAAATGGTAGTTTCCTGAGCAAGTATATCCAAAATGCTGACACCTGAAGACAATTTATCGTTTGCTATATTAAACGTAGGAACACCATCGAAAATATCCAATAATTGTGCGTCCGTTAATTGTTCCAGTTGCTCTTTTGTAGCCTTACCAAATAATATTTCTGAAGATTTTAAAGCTTGCTCATAATCTTCTCTGCTGTGTACTCTAACCGTAATTTCTTCCGCCAGCGTTTTTTGTAAAATTCGCAAATGTGGTGCTTCGTTTTGTTGTTGTTCCAATGCTTCAATCTCTTCTTTTCCTTTCATGGAAAAAACACGAATCCAGTTTTTCACGTCTGCATCGCTGGCATTTAACCAAAACTGATAAAATTTATACGGTGATGTTTTATTGGCATCCAACCAGATGTTTCCGCTTTCCGTTTTGCCAAATTTAGTGCCGTCTGCTTTTTTAATTAGTTGAGTAGTGATTGCATAAGCTTCACCTTCACCTTTTTTTCTGATTAATTCTGTTCCGGTTACAATATTTCCCCATTGGTCGCTGCCACCTAATTGCAGCTTCACACCTTGGTTTTTCCATAAATAATAAAAGTCATAGCCTTGCACTAACTGGTAACTAAATTCTGTAAACGACATACCATTTTCCAGCCTGTTTTTTACAGAATCTTTGCTCATCATATAATTTACGGTAATGTATTTTCCAACATCACGGATAAATTCTAAAAATGAAAATCCTTTAAACCAATCGTAATTATTCACTAATTCTGCTGAATTTGCGCCACAATCAAAATCCAGAAATTTTTCGAGTTGCTTTTTTTGTCCGTTCAGGTTATGTTGCAATTGCTCTTCCGACAATAAATTTCGTTCTGCACTTTTTCCACTTGGGTCACCTACCATACCGGTAGCACCACCAACCAAAGCAATTGGTTTGTGGCCGCATCGCTGAAAATGCAATAAAGTCATCACCTGAACCATATTTCCAATTCCCAAAGAATCAGAGGTAGGGTCAAAACCTATATAGCCTTTCACCATTTCGGTGTTTAACAATTTCTCTGTTTCAGGCATGATATCATGCAACATTCCGCGCCATCTAAGCTCTTCTACAAAATTCATTTTACGTATTCAGTTTTCGCAAAAATACAAATTGTGAAATGCTTATGGTCAAATGTTCGCTATAATTTTTATAAATAGTTACAAAACATGCCATATGCAACGAAAAATCAATAATTATTATCTAATTATTACGAGATTTTGGGTAAATTTACCTTGTTCATATTTACATTGGCGCAATACTATTTTTAATGAATCGTTTAATTACATGATGCATTTACTAAAAACTAAATTTACTTTACTTACTTTATTGATTTTAACGGGCATGCTTTCTTTTGCACAGCCGCCAAAATATAGTAATGACTTCATGTATATTGGAGTTGGCGCTCATAATTTTGGAATGGGAAATGCGGTAGTGGCCAGCACTTCAGATGTTACAGCAGGCTACTGGAATCCGGCAGGTTTGGTTAGAATACCAACGAAAATGCAATTCAGTTTTATGCATAATGAATACTTTGCCGGAATTGCCAAGTTTGATTATGCGGGCATCGCTTTTCCACTAGACAGCAACAAACATGCATTTGCCGTTAATTTTATGCGCTTTGGCGTTGATGATATTCCAAACACATTGGATTTAATTGACGCAGACGGAAGTGTAAACTACGATAATGTTCGAAACTTTTCAGTAGGCAATTATGGTATTTTGCTTTCCTATGCTCGTACTATCATACAAAACCTATCTGTTGGAGTTACAGCAAAAATAGTACATAATAAAGCCGGTGGTTTTGCCAGATCTTGGGGTTTTGGTGCTGATGTTGGTGTCATGTATACCATTAAAGACTGGAAAATTGGTTTAACGGTTAAAGATATTACCACTACATTCAATGCCTGGTCCTATAGTTTCTCAGACAGAGAAAAACAAATACTTGCACAAACAGGCAATGTGATTCCAAAAACTTCTACTGAAATAACGTTGCCCAGAATTCAGTTTGGTGCAGCTTATCACAAAACCTTTAAGGATAAAATTGAACTGACAGCAGAATTAGACTGGGAACTCACCACAGATGGACAAAGAAACACGCTTATTTCTACAAAAAAGATAAGTATGGATCCACGCATTGGTGTGGAATTGGGACTATGGAAAATATTTTATGTACGCGGTGGTGTGAATAATTTCCAGAAACTACTAAACTCGAAAGGCAAAAAAACGTTTAGTGTACAACCCAACATGGGTGCAGGATTTAAATACAAAAACTTTGTGTATGTAGATTATGCTTATACTGACGTAGGAAAAGCGTCTGAGAATCAATATTCACATGTTGTTTCTCTGAAACTTGGTATTAATAAACGAAAAAGAAAAGAAAATACGGAACTGATTAATGCAGCAGATGTTGCAGAACAGCCCGAAAATATCACATTACCTGTAGAACAGGTACAACCAGTTGAACCCTTACAAAATCAACCAAAATGATAAAAAGAATATTTCACATTGTTTGTTTGATTGGATTGTTTGCCTTTGCGAAAGCACAACCCTACGGAAATGAATGGATAGA
>DAOORG010000250.1:0-3868 GCA_035389165.1 Chitinophagales bacterium | reverse complement strand
GGCGGCATCGCATCGGATGAACGCATTTTTAAACACCAAATGGTAGCAATAGAGAATGCGGTGTATCTTCCGTTTCCGAGGCACGACAAACACGATACGATGGATACCTACGTAAAAAAGTTTATTCCGTTAATAGACACTACACAACCATTTAATTTGGTGGGCAATTCCATGGGCGGCATTATGGTGATGGAACTCATTAAACACATACATCCGGAAAAAGTAGTGTTGATTTCTTCCGTAAAAAGCAGGAAAGAAATGCCATTTATCTTAACGCATTTGAAATACACCAATGCACATAAACTGCTGCCTGGCAAAGGCTTCATCGGATTTATTCAGTTTGGAAGTTTATTTAAAAACGAAATTTTAAAAGTACCCGGTATGCGCAGGCTTGCGGTGAGTATGGCAAAAAATAACGATCCCGGTTTTTTGTATTGGTGTGTGAATGCCATTGTAAAATGGAAAGGCAAAGAAGATTACCGAAAAGATATCATTCACATACACGGAACAAAAGATGAAATGTTTCCATACAGAAATATTAAAAATGCCATTCCTGTAAAAGGCGGTGCACATTCGATGTTGCTCATTCAGCATGAGGAAGTCAACCGTTTGCTGGCAGAGAGCTTACGATTAAATTAAGCAGATTCTTCCGTTGTTTCGGCAAACTCATTGGCATAAATTCTTGCCATTAATAATAAATAAGACACCAGCAAAGGACCGAAAATCAAACCTATAAAACCAAATAGTTTTAATCCGGTGATAACACCAAATAAAGTAATGAGCGGATGAATATTCGCAAAGGCTTTTAATAAAAACAAACGCAATACATTATCGACATTTAATACTACAACAGCACAATAAATTGCCAGTCCGGTGGCAGCAGAAATGTTTCCACCAGCGTATAAATACACAACCAGCGGAATCCAGATTAAACCGGAACCAACAAACGGAATAACGGAACAAACACAGGTGATAAAACCCCAAAGCATCGGATCTTTGATTCCGAAAATAGAATAACCAATGTAGGCACAAAAGCCTTGTGCCAATGCCAGCACCGGAATTCCTATAGCATAAGATGTGACGATATTTTTGGTTTCAGAAGTTACTTTTTGTTTATTTTCAGGTTTAAGCGGAATATATCTCAACAAAGAAGATTCTATTTTGTGTGCATTACTCAACATGAAAAACAACACAAAATACATGGTAGTTAAATTGAAAAATAAATTGGCTGCCGTGCTTAAGAAATCAGGTAAATACGAAGAAACAATGCCAGGAATATTACTGATATTTTTTTCAGACAACAATTCGATTCCTGTAGCGGCATCAATGCGTTGTATAATTTCTTTAACACCTTGAAATAGCTCTTGCGCATTTTCAGTGAAGTTTTGCAACTTAGGCACAACAAAGATGGTGGCCAATCCAAAAGGAATAAGCAGAATTATTGCGTCAATTAGCATTAACAATAACGTAGCCAAATAACGATTCCATTTTCGCTGATAAATGAGATTGAATAAAAATTTCCTGTTTAAAACATACAACGTCACACCACCTAACAATCCAGGAATTAAAAATTGTACCTGAATAAAAATAAGGATAGCCAGAGATAACAGAATAATGAAAAAGATAACCTGTCTGAACCGTTCGTTAAATGAATTTTGCATAAGTAATGGAAAGATAAATCAAAAAAAACAAAAAAAATTTCTTTCTTTTTGAACTTTTTGAAGAAGAACATTGTTTTTATAGTACTTACTCAATATACCAGAGTATTTTATCTCATAATAGTGTGTGTTGGCGGCCTCTCTGGTCGCCATTTTATTTTTAAAAAAGGAGATAATTTCTGTAAAATTTACTAAACGGAAAAAAAAAAACGATTATTCTTTAGGTTTAATATAAGGTTTGGTGTATGGTAAAATGTATTTTACTTTTTTAGGTTTTCCGGCATCTGTGGCCGGAAGAAATGCCGGAAGTTTTTTTATGGCTGCAACGATGCTTTCTTCACAAGCTTTGCAATTGGATTTTATCATTGAAATATCAGACAAAGCTCCTTTTTCATCCACAAAGAAAGAGTAGTACACTTTATATAATTTATCCGTGTCGCTTGGTTTTGCGTCTTTTGGTAACACCACATTTTTATCTAAGAATTTTTGTAATGCACCTGCTCCACCAGGGAAATCTACGTTTTTATATCCTTTTCCCAGTTTGTCATAAGATTTCAAAATAGAATCTGTTTTTCTGAAAAAATCGCATTTAAATACGGAATCTAATTTGGACTGAAATGCTTCATTATAACATCTTTTAAAATCAGCACTCGTGTCCAGTGTTTGAGATTTGGTGGCAGATGGTTTACCTGCATCCATACCAATTTTCATAGATAATTCTTTAGAACCTGCGGCTGTATCTTTAATTACGGCTGTAACAGGAGCATTTTTTACCTGTATTTTCTGATAATTATCCTTGGTTATTTTGTAGTAATGAACCACTTTAGGGTTACTTTTACTTGGTAAATAAAAATTGAGCTCACCACGTTTAAATTGCGTTTTCATACTGTCTTTAGCTGCAGTACATATAGCAGTATTTTGAGCATTAGATGTGAAGGCAATTAAAAAAAGAAAAGAAAAAATAAACGTTGTTTTAGAATACATGTTGTTTTTATTTACGGATGGAGTTGACATAATTTTCTTTTTTATACATTAACGTACGGCAATACAAGATATTTCTACATTGGCATTTTTTGGCAGTACGCTCACTTCTACGGTTTCTCTGGCCGGCGGACTGCTTTTAAAATATTTACCATACACTTCATTCACTTTTGGAAAATCGTGCATGTCAGTTAAAAAGATAGAACATTTTACCACATTTGAAAAATCCATTTCAGCTGCATGCAAGATAGCTTTTATATTTTCCATAACCTGCTGTGTTTCTTCTGCGATTCCGTCTTTTATCATAGCACCGGAAAACGCATCTATTGGTATTTGTCCAGAAACAAAGAGCATGCCATTTATATAAACAGCCTGAGAATATGGACCGATGGGTTCTGGTGCATCATCTGTATAAATAATTTTACGTGCCATAATAACTACCAAAAGTACGAAAATTCAGAAAAAGTAAGTGTGAAAGTTTCTTAATAAAACAGGAAGGTATTTTATTATTTCTCTTCTTTCTTCTTATAGACAGCATCTATATACCACATTTCATTTTTATAGATAAACTCTACAATGTGTTTTTTAGTCTCTTCGTCGTATTTGGAAAACAAATCGTACCCTTTTTTTAATAATGCTTTTCCGAGTTTAATACCTTCAATTTCCTTTTGTGGAAACACGTCTGGTTTTTTTTCCATAGTATTAATAACGTGATCTAAGATGTCGAGTGTTTTTGCCAGCAACACGGTATTAACCATTGCACCAAATAAGCTTTTTACATCGTGTATGAATTTTTCAATGTCTTCGCGAGGCAGCTGATACATGGTATCTTCAAAATCTTCGTCGCTTATTGGTGGAAGGATGCCGTTTTTATTGGCAATTTCAGCCATATGCGTTTCAAAATTTTTTGCACCCATAAAGGAATCCAGCGAGTCCATGCCAGCTTTCAGGGCCACCATAAAATGTCTGCCGAACTTGAATAATGCACGCGCCATATCGCCGAACAGGTTCCACATTTTACGTGGTTGTTTTACGTAATCAGCTAAGTCTTTAAAGGCCTCTTCCAGTTCTTTTCGCTCCGGAGCCGGCGGATAAATAGTAGATAAAAAGTAATTTTCGATTTCATCAATTACTTCTTCCGTAATAGCCGGCGGCAAATCAAAACGTTGTTTCAATTCATTGAAATCATAGCGTTTTTCCACCATTTCCCGGAACTTCTCTATGATATG
>DAOORG010000249.1:0-3871 GCA_035389165.1 Chitinophagales bacterium | reverse complement strand
CTTGAAGAAATAATCACTATTGTGCTTATATCCAGGTTGGTATCGATAGTATCGGTTATCACTACTTTATAAGCGATACTATCGATACCAACCTGGATATAAGCACAATAGTGATTATTTCTTCAAGCCACCAGGTAAATACCAATGTGAAAAACAGTGTTGTATCCTTTGATTTTAATAATATTAATCTTGTAGACAGTGTCACTAATGAACGATTGAGTCATGGATATATAAGATTCAGGATTTCACCTAAGATAAATGTTATAAATAATATCACTGTAAAAAACAATGCTCATATTATTTTTGACTTTAATGATGCAGTTAGAACAAATACGACAAAGATTATACTGGTAGATTCTCTGACGGGTTCTTCTGCTTCTTTCCTGTCTGCCGGAAATGATAAAACTGTCTGTATAGGAGAAACAGTCATACTCACAGCAACAGGTGCTACATCTTATATCTGGAGTACAGGTGCAAACACAGCAAGTATTACTGTTTCGCCAACTACAACTACAAGTTATATAGTAACAGGAACTGTAAATGGCATTTCACAAAAAGATACAGTAGTACTGAATGTAAAACCCTTACCAATTGTAAATATAGGTAACGATAGGTCAATTTGTTTTGGTGATTCTATTATGCTTACTGCAACAACAAATGGAACATCCTTGCTTTGGAATACAGGGCTGTCATCTAATAGTATTACAGTAAAACCAATTACGACAACTAACTATTCTGCAACTGCTACATTAAATGGTTGCACTAGTTTTGATGGAATATCTGTAGCCGTAAAACCCTTACCAAATGTAAATTTTACAAAACTGCTAAATGCTTCGGAAGTAAAACTTACAGCACCAAATGGTAATACTACGTATAACTGGAATTTTGGAGATGGTTCGTCAACTTCAAGTACACAAAATCCAACACATACTTATGCCACAAATGGGAAAAAATATATTACACTTGTATCAACGTTAAATGGTTGTACATCACAAAAAACAGATTCAGTTACTATTGCTATAACAGCCATCAAAAACAATATTTCATTTGTAGATAAGATAGAAGTATTTCCAAATCCTGCGGATGATTTTGTTAGCGTTCAGTTAAAATCTAAAAAAGCTGCCGAATTCAGAATATTATTAATATCCATTGACGGTAAAATAATTGTCAGTAGAGAATATAAGAATACAACTATTGTAAACGATGAAATTAGTTTGAAAAATTATAGTTCAGGTGTTTATTTCCTGCAAATTGAATCAGAAAACGAACAGGCAACCTATCAACTTATAAAGAACTAGTACTGTCGTAAATAAAATACGCAGCTAAGAATTTTATTGGTGGTTTTTTATTTATAATAAGAAATGTTATTTATATTTAAGAAAGAATTTTAGTATGAAAAAAATAGTTACATTATTGATGTTATTTATTAGTACAACATCAATTGCGCAAACTTTTAATGGTGATTTGACACTAACGACACAAACGCAAGTAAATAGTTTTAATTATAAAGTTGTTACCGGTACATTGACATTGAATGGCAGTAGTATTACAAATATCAATTCCTTAAGCAGCTTAGATACCGTAGGAAATTTATACATACAAGGTACCAGTATTACAAATGTAAATGGATTGAATAATTTGAAAGTTATTTCTGGTGTTGGTAGCAATCCTCTGCATTCAGATTTGTATTTCCAAAATAACCAATCATTAAGTGATTTAACAGGACTTGCCAATACCAAATTTTTGGGCAATATGGTATTGTTTTTTGGTGGTTGTGGTTCATTACTTAATTTAAATGGAGTACAAAATTTAGATTGGAGTGCTACAAATAAATCTGTAGTTATAAGAGATTGTCATAAACTTACATCTTTAAATGGACTCGTTTTACCACAACTATTTCCAAATGATAATAGGATAAGCGACCTTACTATTTTTAATAATTCAAAACTAACAGACGTTAGTGCATTAAGTGGTTTTTCAGTTGGACTGCTAACAATAGAACAAGATACCAGCTTAAGAAAAATTGATTTATCTTCTGCACCTGCCTGGAGAACTTATTCACAAATAAGTATATTATCAAATACTAATCTTAAAGAAATAAAATTTGCAAATAATGCATCAAATAAAATAACGATTAATTTTAATCAATATTTAGATAGTATTTCTGGAATGAATCAAGTAATTGCAACACTACCTTCTTTCTCATTTTCTGAAATTATGCTATTTGGCAATAAACTGAGCTATGTAGATATGTTTAATTTTACAACTGGTTTAATTCCTGATAGAGTAAATGGCGATTTGTTGATAAACGGAAATACTGCCCTTAAAAATGTAGATTTTTTAAATAAAATTAAATATTGTGATGATTTATTAATTTCTAATAATACTTCTTTAACAAATTGCTGTGGTGTTTATTCTTTATTAAATAGTAATGGCGTTACAAATCAAATTAGTATTACAAACAATCCATCAGCATGTAGCAATCAGAGTGAAATTATGTCTTTTTGTAGTGGTGTAAATAACTTAATATTTGGTCAAGTGTATTCCGACATAAACTCAAATAATAAACCAGATGCATCCGATATATTTATAGATAATATTAAGATACAAATTGCAAAAAACGGAAATAATACAACACATATTACTTCAGATTCAGGAAAATATAATTTCTATAGTGATACAGGAACTTACACTATCCAGCCTTTAACCAGCTTTGCTAATTTTGCAACTATTCCTGTTTCGCAAAATATTACACGCAATACTTATGGAAATAAAGACACTATAAATTTCAAATTATCACCAACAGTATTTGTGAATGATGCATCGATAGTATTATCAAATAACTGGCTCACACGTCCAAATAGACAAGGGACTTATACTATTAGCTATACCAACGAAAGTGGTCAAAATTACAACGGTACTATCAAACTAAAACTAGATAGTCGATTAATTTATCAAACTGCAATACCAAATCCAACATCTATTGTAGGCGATACCATGATTTGGAATATCACTAACCTGCCATTGTTTACTACAAAAAATATTTCAGTTAATTTCTTAGCATCATCATCTTTGATTGCTAATGATAGCTTAAAATCTTTTGTCAAGATTTATAATGCACAAACAGATGTAACGTCAACTAATAATCAATATACTTTAACAGATATAGTTCGTGCATCCTACGATCCGAATGATAAAGTTGTAGATAAAGCTATATTATCTCCAACAGAAGTAGCACAAAGTCCATATTTGTATTATACTATTCGTTTCCAAAACGTAGGAAACGATACAGCATTTGATATTACTATAAAAGATACCCTAGATAATAATTTAGATTGGTCAACATTTCAGCCAATTGTCTCATCGCACAAATATAGTTTAGAACAAAGCAATAATAAATATGTATTATTTGATTTTAAGAACATAAAATTAGTAGATAGTGTGCGAAATGAAAAAGCAAGTCATGGGTTTATTGCTTATAAAATTAAAACAAAAAATAATTTAGTATTAGGAAATTCAGTTTTAAATAGAGCATCAATTATTTTTGATGTGAATGCACCTATAGCTACAAATAGTGCTAAAACGGTAATCATACAAACCAATGCAGGTCGAGACACCAGCACTTGTACAGGTCAATCTATCACACTCACAGCAACAGGTGCTACATCTTATAGTTGGAGTAATGGCTCAAACACAGCAAGTATTACTGTTTCGCCAACAACAACTACAAGTTATGTTGTAACAGGAACTGTAAATGGTGTTTCGCAAAATGATACTGTAGTTGTTTTTATTAATCCAACAAAAACGACCAATCGTGCGCAAACTATTTGTCAGGGACAAATCTATAATTTTAACGGAACGAATCTAAGCA
>DAOORG010000248.1:0-3912 GCA_035389165.1 Chitinophagales bacterium | reverse complement strand
AGACGAAGATAATATTAATGTTTTACTTGTTGGTTGTTTTCGTCGACATAAACAGCAACCGGTGTATGGTTTTTAGCTTCCTCTAAAGGCAACATTCCGTAAGCAATAACAATCAACTTGTCGCCAAGTTGAACTTTTCTGGCAGCCGGTCCGTTGAGACAAATTTGTCCGGAGCCGCGTTCGCCTTTTATGACGTACGTTTCAAATCGTTCACCATTGTTGATGTTTACAATTTGAACTTTCTCATTTGGAAAAATTCCGGATGCATCCAGTAAATTTTCATCTACTGTGATGCTACCCATATAATTAAGGTTGGCTTCGGTTACAACTACGCGATGTAGTTTTGCTCTAAATACGTGTACTAGCATACTTTTTTAATTGAGTGCAAATTTATGGATATTTATGAATAGTCAAATTATGGCAGGATTAAGAAAATAATTGGCGAAATTGCCAAACATTATTGCAAAATTACATTGTCTATCAATCTTACCTGACCAACTTTTGCTGCAATAAGTGCTGTTAATGGTGTTTTTTCTTGATAAATATCAACTGGCTCGAGTGTTTTGCCGTTTACAATAGTTAAATATTCTACTTTTATCAATTCATCTTCGTTTAGCCGTTGAATCTGATTGTCAATAAGTTGTTGAATTGATTCACTTTCGATATTATCTTTTATATAGAATAATGCTTTAGATAATTTCACTGCGGCTATTCGTTCATCACTATTGAGTCTTGCATTTCTGCTGCTCATAGCCAGGCCGTCTTCTTCGCGCAACGTAGCACAAATATCTACGATAACCGGTAACTCGTAGTGTTCTACCAGTTTATTTAAGACCATGCATTGTTGGTAATCTTTTTGACCTAAAAACAAAAAATCAGGCTGTACAATATCCAATAAACGTTTTACTACCTGAAGAACTCCATCAAAATGACCAGGTCTATGCTCGCCATCCAAAGTTTTACCAATAAAGCCTAAGTCTACGCTTGTTTTATCTAAGGTGCCATTTGGGTAAATTTCTTCAACATTTGGTATAAAAACCACATCGCACTTCGCTTCCAGCAACATTTCCAGGTCTTTATCTATCTGAATCGGATATTTTTCAAAGTCTTTTTTATCGTTAAATTGCGTCGGATTTACAAAAATACTGCAAACTGTAATATCGCTTTTGGATTTTGAAGTGCGAATAAGAGAAAGATGTCCTTCGTGTAAGGCACCCATAGTTGGCACAAAGCCAACTTTTTTTTTATTTAACTCATTGATAGTCAATAAATATCGTTGAATATCGGATACTGTTTGGAAAACCTGCACTATTTTTTTGATTTAGCTTTTTTTTAATCTCATTATTTATATTCCTAAGGAATGTAAAAACCGGCAGATAAGCACACAATCTTAAGTGTAAAGAATACTTAAAATCAGATTTTATGTCGGTTTCTTAAACAATTATACCACTTTAAATGCGTACCTTTGCACACTATTTGTCCATAATAATTAAAAATTAACAGAACAAGCGGAGCATGGAAAGAAAAAAATTATTGTACGTAACACAAGAGATGGATCCGTATTTGGTAATAACCGAAGCCGGGAACATTGTTAAAAGGTTAGCACCTTATATAAATGACAGTGGTTTAGAAGTACGTGTACTGATGCCGCGCTTTGGCATTATCAACGAACGCAGAAACCGCTTGCACGAAGTGGTGCGATTATCCGGAATTAATATTATTATCAATAACGATGATTATCCATTAATTATCAAAGTTGCCTCATTACCAGGCGCGCGTATACAAGTGTACTTTTTAGATAATGAAGAGTTTTTCAAGAGAAAAACCGTTTTCAATGACGATGATGAGAAGTTTTTTGACGATAACGCCGAACGCATGGTGTTTTTCTGCAAAGCAACACTGGAAACCGTAAAAAAATTCGGATGGCATCCTCATATCATTCATTGTCATGGCTGGATGACGAGCTTAATTCCGGTGTATATGAAAACACAGTTTGCCAAAGATCCTGTTTTTTCTAATACCAAAATGGTGTACAGCATTTATGAAAAAGCTTTTTCTGAAAAACTGAATAAGAATTTCCTGAAAACAGCGTTAATAGGTGATGACATTAAAGAAAAAGATTTGGCTGTTTTTAAAGAGTTGACCAACGAAGCACTCACCTTAGCAGGCGTTCAGTTTGCAGATGCGGTGGTTCAAGGCTCTGAGAAAATTGAAGATATGGCTGCGATTAAAAAAGCCATAGGTAAAAAACCGTTTCTGGAATATCAGGAGCTGGATAATATTTTGCCGAAATATGCTGAATTTTATCAGTCATTATTACAATAAACCGTTATTCAAACAGATATATTTTATCAATGAAGAGAATCTATTTAGTATCCATAATTGCCATTCTTACTTTTCTTTCCTCTTGTAAAAAAGACACCAGTATCGGAGCCGATATATTGCCACAAGATGATTTATTAAATGTAAAGTTTACTGATACCCTAACTGTTTTTTCAAAAACATTAGCAGACACATTCCTGAGAACAGATAAATTGTCAAAAAATTATTTAGGTGTCATTAATGATCCGTTATTCGGCTTTCAGAAAGCAAGTATTGCGGTAGAATTAGACAGACCTAATGATGTATATGACGATACCTTAATGACCAGCTATACGGTGGATTCTGTGGTGCTTTTCTTAAAATATTCTTACATATATGGTGATACAACGGTGCCGCAAAGCTTTGATGTAAGCACTATCAGCAATAAAATTATTGAAACAAGTCCATATTATTCTAATTCATCTTTGTTTCCACCAACAGGAATTATTGGAAGCGTAAGTAATTACTTATTTACACCAACTACCAATCCGGTTGCTACCAGTAGGACTGATACGGGTGGTGTGACAGGAATTCTAAGAATAAAAATTAACAATTCTGTTGGAAATACGATTCTGGATTTAAAACAAACCATACTCAGAGATTCCTCATTATTTAAAAATGCATTTCCTGGAATTTTAATTGAAAATGCTACAAATGCTGGTAAAGCGATGGCCGAAATAGATATCAGTTCCGGCTTTAGTGCCTTAGCTATCTTTTATAAAGATAAAAATGGTGATGCAAAAGACATGAAGCTTTTTACATCTATCCTAAATTATAATACTGGGTCAAACAGCACAAGAGTGAATGGCGTAAATTTATTTTCAAACTCATTGTCATCAACTGTTCAAAATGTTGTAACATCAGGTTTGGTGTCAGATTCTGTGAATTATATTTTAGGACAAGGTGGCACACTAGTAAAATTAAATTTACCATCGTTAGCTAATTTAGGAAACTTGGCGGTAAACAAAGCAGTTTTACAAGTATCTCAAATTGTTGCCAATAATCCTAAAGAGTATACAACTCCATTTACATTAGTATTACTAAAAAGAGATGCAAATGGATTGTTGGATATTTTACCAACAACAACTTTATCTTCAAGTAATACTGGTTTGCAATACATCGCCTCTGAAGGTGCTGGTTTTATAGATTCAATTGGTGTAGATATATCTGGTAATAAAATAGTGAGGTATAATATAAATATATCTAAATATATACAACGGATCGTTTCTGGTAATGAGGCAAATAGTGAATTGTACTTGTGTATGTATAGAAGTGGTGGTATAGACGGTACTTTTAATGCATTAAATTCCTTTGCTATTATTAGAGATGGTCAAATTGCTCAGTTTAGCTATTCTCCATATAGGCTAATAATAGCTGGTGCTAATTATTCAGATCCAAGATACAAGCTGAAATTAAATCTTACCTATACTAAAATCAATTAGATTTTATTTCTTATTTTTTCTTCGTAATTTGGTACATCATTTGATTGATACATAACTAATTAAATTTATATGTGCGGAATTGTAGGTTATATAGGCAAAAAACAAGCCT
>DAOORG010000247.1:0-3917 GCA_035389165.1 Chitinophagales bacterium | reverse complement strand
TCTTTACCGATAAACCGGATAGTATAAGCCGTTTTCCAGGTGAGCTTTAACAACGGTTTAAAAATCCAGTATAAATAATTTATTGGCAACATAACGTTCTTAATAAACGGCAAAACTACTCATAAAAAAATGAATAAAGCTACCTGCAATCTACTACTCAGTAGTAATGAATGATGTGTTTGGTTAAAAAAAAGCCCGAATTATATAGTTCGGGCTTTTATCTTGATTTTTATTTCTGTTTATTTTTTCCATTTAATACTGCAGCCGATAGCCTTTGTGTTCGCCACAGCTACAGGTTTACCTGTTAGTAAAGCATCCACAGCGCTTTCCACGTATTTTTCTGTCACAGCTGATGCGTCTTCCCAGTTATCGTCAATTGCTCCAATATATTTAATAATTAATTTGCCACCTTCTTTTTGTACCACATACATATGTGGTGTTTTCAAGGCACCAAATTTTTTCGCCACCGCCTGAGATTCGTCGTGCAAATATGGAAACGTAAATTGTTTGTCTTTTGCACGTGTTTGCATGCTTTTAAAATCATCATCCGGATATTGCACGGCATCATTCGGATTAATGGCAATAACAGGATAGCCTTTTGCTGCATATGTTTTGTCTAATGCAATAATTCTGTCTTCATAGGCTATTGCATAAGGACAATGATTACAGGTGAAGGTGATAATAAATCCTTTTGATTCCGGATAATCCGCTAAAGACACATTTTTGCCGTTGATGTTTTTTAAAGAAAAATCGGAAACAGCATCACCTACATGATAGCCTTCGTGTGCGGTTGATAAAAAAGATAAACCAATAATGGCCATTACTGTAAAGAATAATTTTTGCATAATTTATAATTTAGAATGAATAATTTTTTCGAGTTCATCATACGTCTCATAATCACCTTCGTGAAAATAAATCTTATTTCCGTTTTTATAAAATAAAGTCATGGGAATTGTACCTGACCAATTCGAGTCAATTTTATCAATCCATACATTTGGATTTCCGGCAGATAAAATAAATGATTCTGAAGTATACTTATTTTTTTGCAGGAAATCATTTACTTGGACGGCACGTGTTTTGGCGTCCTGGCTTACTAAAATAATTTTAACAGGTTGTTGTGTATAGGTTTGTGCAACTTTTTCAAAAATTGGTAATTCTTCTATACATGGTTTGCACCAGGTTGCCCAGAAATTTACAATATATAGTGTATCATTTTTGTGCAGTATTCTGTTTTCATATTTTGTAAAATCAAAAACAGGAACGGAATTTTGAGCATACGCAAAAAACGAAATACAGCATATTGCTGTTACTAAAAAAAAGCTTTTATCCAAAACACCAAAATTCATTCAACAAATTAACATATTGAAAGAAGAGATGTTCAGATAAGAATGTTAAATAGCGTGAAGAACATTAATACGGCGTTATTTTTATAAGCGGATAAAACCAATCCCTTACTTTTTCAATAGCAATAATGTTTCCTTCAAAATGCGAATAATTTCCTATATCTATTAAGGATACATTGCCGCCTTTTTGTAAAAAAGTGTTGTATGCAATTTCGCTGTTGTCATAAAATGCAATTTCATCTGTTTTACTATGAAAAAAATGTGTCGGTGATTTGGGTGCCCAATCATTTATTACATCGTATTTTTTAACTGCTTTCAAAAAGAGATTATTCGGATTATTGCGAAGTTCATATTTAAAAGAAGGTTGCAACGTGTTATAAAAATAATCCGGATATTTTGTGCTGACTTCGCCTATGGTGCGCGTTCCATCAAACAATACAGCAGTCAGAGAATCATAAGGTGGAATGAATGTGCTTTTAAAGTTGGCATAAGGCTGTTGAGTTGTTTGTATACTGTTAATTAAAAATGCATATGCACTTGAAAACGGAAAACTAATTGAATCTTTAAGAGGATTTAGTTGCGCAGATTTTTCTAATGCAAACCAGCTTGCCATTGGCGCACTTGCTTTTATACTAAACTGATACGGATATTTTGTTTCCAGTTTTCGTTGTGCAGCTAAGGTTGCATGTCCACCCTGTGAATAACCCATTAAGAAAACATCTGCATTAAACGTCAGCGGCCGATACGTTTTATTCAATAAAATTTGCACACTTCCAAGCATATCTACTACGGCATTTGCTTCTTCTTCAGGATGATAAAAATGATGAACTCCTTCACTGAAACCCAAACCTATATAGTCAGCTGCACAAACAATAGTTCCGGTTTCGCTGGCCATAATAAATGGAATATAATAACCCATATCTGCAGCAATGGAAGAAACTTCCTGCTTTTGAAAAGCGGTACCATGCTGATAACATACAACAGGTAAAAAATAGCGTTCAATCTCAGGAATATAAACCAATCCACTGGCTGTGATTTCGTTATTCAGGTAATCATGTGTTTTATAAAATATGCGATAAACAATAACGTCATATTTTGGCTGAATAAAACTATCTGCATTTGAGATAAAAGTATTAATTCTCGCAACTAATTGAACTTTAGTAAGTCTGTCTTTATAACGATGGCTGACATAAGTAGGTTGCAATGGTTCATATACAACAGGTGTTGGTTTTTCTTTAGAACAAGAAATGACAATACCAATTAACACTACAAATAATAAACGATACATATTATTGTGGAATTTCTTCACTTATATAATATCTGAACAGAAAAAAGGTTGACAAGCCACATAATAAATGCCAAACGCCATGCCACTGAAACAACGAAGTTGGATTACAAAAACAGTGTCCGTCCCATCCAAAATGCCAAACAAAGAATGCGATTAAAAAACTGAGAGAACAGAAAATGGCATATTTAAATTGTACAACAGGTCGGTTTTTTTTAAGATTTAAATATTCAAACAACATACCTAAACAACATACTAATCCGAATGCAGCACTTCCTGCATAAAAATCAAACCCAAAAACAGTGCGGTATGTTCCGGCTATATTACAAAGAATTAAACTGACGAAATAAATGGAAATAAAAATCAGCGAATTCAGGTTGTAATATCTTGCTAATGCAAATGCAAACATAAATGAGCCAAACAAATACATACTGTTCATGTCAAACAAACCACCAATACGTGTCTCTGTTGCGTGCATTGCCATAGAACACGGACCGAGCAGAACGGTAATTAAACAGTAAAACAAAGGAATAAACGGATGCTTAAAAAAGAAACCTGTTTGGTTAACAGTACGATGGCTTAATATCCAGGCACAGGAAATTCCGGATAGAATAAAACCTATATTTGAAAAGGAATTAGCCGGTTGCAATATCAGACCATTTCCGGGATCTTCACAAAAATTACCGCCTACACCTTGCGGACTGCCAAACCATCCGGATGATAATGCAAAATAGAAAAGCACCAATACGATTCCTGTGAAAACGAGCGTAATGCTGAACGTGTTTTTTAGCATATATGCTTTCTGTTGTTTATAAAAACGGCAATTTCACCACTTTTGCTTTCAGTAATTTTCCGCGTATATCAATATAGATTTCCGAATCTACCGAACTGAAAACAGTCTCTACATAACCAAGTCCGACACCATAGCCTAATGTTGGAGATTGAGTACCGGAAGTGACGTGTCCGATTTCATTTCCGTTAGCATCTTTTATCAGATAATGACCGCGTGGAATTCCTCTGTCTACCATCGTAAAACCCACAAGTTTATGTTTTAAACCGTCGGCTTTTTGTTGCTGTAAAATTTCTTTAGCAATAAAATCTTTGTTGAATTTGGTGACCCAGCCCAAGCCAGCTTCTAAAGGTGAAGTGGTGTCGTCAATATCGTTTCCATATAAACAAAAACCTTTTTCCAAGCGCAACGTATCGCGCGCACCAAGTCCTATTGGTTGTAAGCCAAATGGCTTTCCGGTTTCTAAAATTTTGTTCCAGATATCTACGGCATGTGCTTT
>DAOORG010000246.1:0-3973 GCA_035389165.1 Chitinophagales bacterium | reverse complement strand
ACATTATCTTCTATCGTGCAGCCATGCACCAACGCATTATGTCCGATGGAAACATTATCGCCAATCACCACTTTTGTCTTTTCAAAGGTACAATGTAAAACAGCACCATCCTGAATATTTACTTTGTTGCCAATTTTTATAGAGTTTACATCGCCTCGAACCACCGCATTAAACCAAACACTACAATCATTTCCCATCTCAACATCACCAATTATGGTTGCGTTGGGTGCCAGATAACAATTTTCACCAAATTTTGGCGTTATTGTTCTGCAAGGTACTATCAATGCCATTTTTTTATAATTTTATATGATGATACAATTTAAAATTCAAAATTTAAAATTCAAAATAATACTGGTATTTGTTGTCGCAGTATTGTTGCAGTCTTGTGCCGCCACAAAAGCAAAAAAATGCCAGTGTCCAACTTTCGGTACCAATAAAAAACACTGACGTTTAATTTCTGCTTCCTACATAAACGCCAATTAAGATTACAAATAATCCGAAGAAATGAACCGGTAATATTTTCTCGTTATCCAGTATTCCAATAATACTGGAAACTAATGGAATCAGATAGGTTGTCATACTTGCAAATAAAGCAGAAGTTCTTTGCATCAGAATATTAAAAAACACAAGCGCATAACCGGTGCCTGCAATTCCTAAAAGCAACAGATATTTTAAACTTTCCCATGCCACTAACGGCTCTTGTTGTATCTGATCTGCAGCTCCTGAATAAAATAAATAAAAGAGTGTAAATGGTGCCACCACACTGTATTGCAGCAACGCAATAATCACTGGATTTTCTTGTTGAAATTTTGCTTTAAATATGTTTACATTTATTCCATAACAGACGGTTGCCAATAATGGCATCAGTATATATATATTGAGTTCAGAGATGCTTTTTTGTTTGGAAAGTACAATAATTAAAGCACCGACAAAACCAACTATAACACCTACCACTTTATTTTGGGTAAGCGCAATGCCAAAAAATAAACTGCCTATCAATAGCGCAAATAAAGGTGTCGTGGAATTCATGATTCCGGTTAGACCGCTGTCAATTTTTGTTTCAGCAGTGCAAAATAAAATGGCAGGTATTAAATTTCCGAATAAGCCTAGTAGTGGAATATATTTCCATTTAGATCTTGGAATTTTTAACTTTTTATAATGCAGGATTATTAATGGAATTAATGCCAGAAATGCAATACTCATTCGGAAAGCAGCCACCTGCATAGGCTCAAAAACTTCCAGTCCTTTTTTAATAAAAAAGAATGAAAAACCCCAAACTACAGAAAGACCGGTGAAGATTAGCCAGTCGCCTGCCTGTATTTTCTTTTGTTGTTCCATGAAAGCGCGTAAAGGTAGCAATAAGAATTAAGCAGCCTAAAAAATCTGGCAAGTATTTTGTAGTTTTGAACAGATGAGCAAAAATATTTTTAGCACTGTTCTTAGCCTCTTTTTCTTCTTCGGAGTTTTTGCCCAAAATGAGATTAAGGTGGTGAAAATTGAAGACTTAAAAAAAGTATATGTTCGACCGGTTGATACCACATATGTAGTTAATTTTTTTGCTACCTGGTGTGGTCCGTGTATGATGGAAATGCCGGTGTTAAATAACTTCTACAAAACGCATAAGAATACAAATATCCAATTAATTTTTGTGAGTCTGGATAATGCAGGTGCCTATAAAAAATTACCTGCTAAAATGAAAAAACTAGGCGTGGAAGCGCCTGTTTATCTGTTAAATGAAAGCAGTGACTATTCCTGGTTGCCATATATTGATAAACGATGGCAAGGCAGTATTCCTGCTACTATGATTATCAATACCAAGAAAAATGTAAAGGCATTTTTTGAAACACCGATGGATAAAGGACAATTGGAATTTTACCTTAAAAAATTAGGACTGTAATTTTTATTAATACTTCATTCATTACACTTACAACTATGTCGTACATTTGTAGAATACTATGACGATTTTTGAACGCGTACTTGGAGGAAATATCTTCTTTGATTTTTGGAAACAACTCCAACAGTATATTTTTTCAGAAGGACGCTTCATTCAGCTTATCACACTGCAACCGATAGAAATTTATAAAACAGAAACTACGCTTGAATTGGATTCGGCAAAAGTTAAACTGTTCATTAAATGTAACGTCGAAAATCTGATGCAACGCAGAATAGAACGAACCCTTAATTTGCTAACGCTAAACCGTTCTGAAAATCAAAATAAACCGGCAGAATATGATTTTGATGTGGTTATAAAAGCACAAATGCCATATGAGGAAGTTTCAAAATTTTTCAATCATCATTTCGCCAATCAAACCTACACCATCGAAGAGAATAAGTATTATTTGTATATTGAACAGTTTCAATTCGGAAACGATGGAACCAAAGCCGTTGTACACATGCCGTTTTCGTTAGAATCAAAACGTTGGTTTTGGAAACGTAAAATGCACGGAACCGCACTGCTAAAAGGATCGATTAATTTTCATCAGCCAAAATATGTTGTGAAAACCCGAAATCTTAAGTATGAACTCGAAACGGCAAGTCCGGTTTTGAAAATGATTGATAATATCTACCATCAGCATTTAATCGACTTTTTATCCGGTTTTCTGCAATATAATTTCAAAGAAGAATTAATGCATGCAAAAACCGAAGCTCAACAACAAATAGATTCTTTCCAAAGTCAGTCCAATTGGGTAAACGGACATATCGATGAAATGGACTTAGAAAGAATTACCATTGAGCAGGAAGGTATTCACGCTGTTTTTCTGGCAGAAGGAAAACTGCATTTAATTCCCTAATTTTGACCATAAATAAGAAATTCCGAATCTATGTACGAAAAAGCATTGCACCAAACACCTGTAGAAAATAAACGATTTTTAATCACCGGCGGTGCAGGATTTATTGGTTCCAATATTACAGCATATTTACTGCAACACGGTGCAAAAGTGCGCGTTTTTGATAATCTGGCTACCGGAAATCTGGAAAATTTAAAAGAATTTCAATCACATCCAAATTTTGAGTTTCTCGAAGGCGACTTGCGAAATACGCAGGATTGTGCCAAAGCTTGCACAGACATAGATGCTGTCTGCCATCAGGCTGCCATCGGCTCGGTACCGCGCTCTATAAAAGATCCGGTTACTACCAATGATGTAAATATTGGTGGTTTTGTCAACATATTAACTGCAGCTAAAGATGCAGGCATCAAACGTTTTGTCTACGCTTCTTCTTCTTCTGTTTATGGTGATGAACCGAATTTGCCTAAAAAGGAAGAAAAAATTGGCAATCCATTGTCGCCCTATGCCGTTACAAAATTTACGAACGAAGTCTATGCCAGCGTGTTTTCACGTTGTTATTCTTTGGAATTAATTGGCCTGCGCTATTTTAATGTATTTGGTCCAAAACAAGATCCTTATGGTGAATATGCTGCAGTAATGCCATTGTTTATCAAAGGGTTAATGGAAAATGAAGCTCCTTTTGTTAATGGCGATGGTGAACAAACCCGTGATTTTACCTTCGTACATAATGCAGTTCAGGCAAATATTTTAGGGTTAACAACAGAAAATTCAGCAGCATTTAATCAGGCTTATAACGTAGCGTTTGGCGAGCGATTTACCATCAACCAAATGTATGATGCCATAAAAAATTACCTAAAAAAAGACCTGAAACCGAATTATCGTGAGCCACGCGCCGGTGATATTCGGGATTCACTGGCAGATATCTCAAAAGCACGAACTTTATTAGGTTATGCACCTCAATATTCCTTCGAAAAGGGCTTGCCTTTGACCATAGAATATTTTAAGAGTGTATTTGGCGGGTAGATTTGCCTTAAAAAATGTGAAAATCCGCAATATATTCATTAATAAAACCTTATAACAGATTGTCATATGCTGATTTTGACGTTAAATCTGTATCTTTGTTCCTCTTTTTAACACACACTCTTGAGTAAGAGCCTAAAAATATTTTGTCTGCTGTTAACCAT
>DAOORG010000245.1:0-4006 GCA_035389165.1 Chitinophagales bacterium | reverse complement strand
TTTCAAGAGGCAGCGTTTTTACAATTTTTCCGGGCGTGCCCAGCACCATACTTCCATCCGGCACTACCATGTTTTCCGTAACCAATGCATGCGCGCCGATGATACAGCAATTCCCGATTTTTGCACCGTTTAAAACAGTGGCACCCATTCCAATCAGATTGAAATTCCCAATAGTAGAACCATGAATCATAGCACCATGACCAATCACATTGTCCTCACCTATTTGTATCGGACTTCCGTGATCTACATGCATAATCACACCTTCCTGCACATTTGTTCGTTTACCAATCGTGATACTGTCAAAATCAGCTCGTAAGACGGCACCAAACCAAACTGATACATCGTCCAGTAATTCCACGTTTCCAAGTACTCTTGCTGTATCTGCAATAAAAACGTTCGAATGTTTTTTCACCTGTTGTTCCAATTGTTTCTGATAAGTGCTCATGACCTAAATATAGTAAAAAAATAAAAATTGATTTTTGTATTTTTATCGAATGAAAAAATACCACGTACTTTTATCGTTTATCTTATGTTCATCTGTATTATTCTCTGAAGAAACCGATACTTTAATACTTAAAACCGAAAAAAAAGTTTATCATTTTGCCAGCACTCGTCCTGCTTTTTCAGAAGGTATATTATTGGTGCCATCCGGAAAAGCACAAGTAGAATTAGGTGTTGGTTATAATTATTTTAATGGAAACGCTCATGAAATTCAACATCCGAATTTTTTATTGAAATATGGAATTTCTAAATTCTTTGAATTCAGAATTAACGGCGATGCCACAACCTATAAATCTGGTGACAGCAGACAAACGGGTTTACATCCTGTTTATATCGGAATGAAATTAAAAATGATTGATGCTAAACGATATGCTCCGGGAAGTTCATTTATCGGTGGATTAAGCACCAGTTTTATCTCTACTAAAAACTTCCGAACTAAATATGTTGCGCCTTATTTCAAAATCACTATGGAACAGTTTCTGCCTAAAAACACCGGCTTGGTTTACAATTATGGCTTAATATGGAATGGCGAAGATGCCAAACCTGCGTATAACTTTGCGATTGCCACTAACTACACGCATCTTTTAAAATGCACGAATGAAGAAAAACAACATCAACTAAAATACTTTTTTGAAGTGTATGGAATCTATCCACATGGCGAACAGGTAGATTTACGTGTAAATACAGGCTTTTCCTATTTATTAAATAAATTTATACAATTAGATGTATCAGTAGGTGCAGGCTTGCTGAAGAATTCACCGCGTGTAATTACCAGTGCCGGAATGGTTATCCGTTTCCCTAAAAAAGATAAAGAGAAAAAAAAGAAGGAAGATTAAATTGCTCAGCGGTGTTGGAAGTTTAATTGCTTTGTATTAAATTTAGATATGAACCATAAACTATTTTTAATACTCAGCTTTTTTTTCGTGCTTTCCTGTCAGAAACAAGAACCGTTGTTATCTGAAACTCATATAAAAGTGTTTGGTGCAGGAACAACTTATTACAACAATGAAGATTTTCTGCGTTTAGTTGAACTGACGGATACCTCTAAAATTTACAGTATCACTGAGTTTAAATACGCAATGAACAACATCGCTCCTATTCTTATCAAATATAAAGACAGAGCCGGTGCATTTCCTGTATTGTATAATGTGGTGACCAATGTTGCGTATGAAACGCTGAATAACATGCATACAGAATATGCTGAAATGGGCAAAGCCTTTATGAATGAATTCGGAAAACACTATATCAGAAATTTTCATAGTTATTTATTAGGTCAGCCGATTGAACCTGTATGGTTAAACTATTTTCAACGTGCAGCCGACAATAAAAACAGCATTTTACATTTAGGAATGTCCGGAATCAATGCGCATATCACTTACGATATTCCATTTGTATTAGATGATATCAATGCCGTCGAGGATTTTTATGCAGACTTTACAGTATATACAGATTTTATAGCATCCACTTATCCGCTGGTATCTGTAGAATTAGAAAAACACTATGGTGTGCAAAAAGCGGATGAAGCTTTCAAATTATTTCAGCTCGGCGACTGGATAGATGGCATGAATGGCACCGGATTTACTACATTTATGGTAATTGATATGTTGCGCAGTCAATCGTGGCAGCGCGGAATGGACTTGCAGCAGACAAAGAAAAATATTCCGCAAATGCATAACATCTGCATTTCAGATTTTAAAATCCGTGAAGATATTCTGCAGATAGCAGACGATGCAAAATTATTGTATTAAGCTTGTAACTTTGTATAAAAATCGGAGACTAATTATAAACGATAACATCAACATTGCTTTTGTGTATAAAAAATGAACTTTTACTATTCAAATTTATGTCTATCAACAAACTATAAAATACATCAAATGAAAAAAATCAATTCATTATTCATCGCAATCCTTTTTATTTTCAGCAGTTGCAATCAACTTGGAAAAAGTGGTTCCGGCGACAAAGAATTTGAAAAACTGGCAGAAGAATACTTAAACGGATACTTAGCCTGGCGTCCGCAAACTGGCACTTATTTAGGCTTGCATGACTACGATGGTAAAATTACCGATTATAGCAAAACTTCAATAGATGCTGAAGTTTTAAGATTAAAAGACTTCGATAAAAAATTAGCTGCACTGGATTCCGGCTCTTTAAGTTCTAAAAAATACTACGACTGGAAAATGCTGCAATCCAGCATAAAAAATGAGCTATTTTTTATTGAAGATTTAGGCTATTACACAAAAAATCCAATGTCTTACGCCGGTGCGATTGATGTAAATATTTATATAAAACGCAACTTCGCACCGATTGAACAACAAATAAAATCGATTATTGCTATTGAAAAAGAAGCACCTAAATTATATGAAGCAGCAAAAGCAAACTTAGAAGATTCGCTATCAAAACCACATACGGAATTAGCAATCGCTATTGCAAAAGGCTCTGCGTCTTTCTTAGAAAAAGATTTATTGGTGGCGTTGAAAGATGTTAAGGATAGCCTATTAATGAAAGAGTTAAAAGAAGTCAATCAAAAAGCGATTGATGCCATTAATGATTATGTAACATTTTTAGAAAAAGAAAAACTTCCGAAAGTACATACCAATTATGCAATTGGTGAAGATAATTACAGAAAAATGTTGCTGTATGGTGAAGGTATTACCATGTCGCCGGATGAAATTTTAGCTATTGGCATTAAAGAATTAAAAAAAGAACAGGAAGCTTTTGATGCAGCAGCGAAAATCATCGACCCGACTAAGAAAGCAATCGATGTGTATAATGATATGCAGAAAGAACATTCTACCGCTGAAAATTTAATTCCGGATGCACGCAAAAACATTGAAGCTATTCGTCAATTTTTGGTTGATAAGAAAATTATTACGATGCCATCAGAAGTACGTGTAAAAGTAGAAGAAACCTTGCCGTATGCACGCGAAACATCAACAGCCTCTATGGATACGCCAGGACCTTTTGAAGAAAAAGCAACCGAAGCCTACTATTACATCACGCCGGTAAATATGAAATGGACGCCGGCACAACAGGAAGACTGGTTGATGCAGTTTAATTTTTACGGTACGGATATTGTTTCCATTCACGAAGCCTATCCTGGTCACTACACACAATTCTTGCATTTGAATGCTTCGGATGCTTCTAAGATTCAAAAAATATTTGGCAGCTATGCGTTTATTGAAGGATGGGCACATTACACGGAAAAAATGATGATTGATGCAGGTTTTGCTCAAGACGGTGATTCCATCAGAGCCGCTAAATATCGACTGGCGCAATCCGGTGAATCATTGCTTCGTTTGTGCCGTTTATACGTTTCAATCAGCACACATTGCAAAGGTATGAAGTTAGATGAGGCAACCAAATTCTTTATGGATAACTGGCATCAAGGCGAAAAATCATCTAGTCAGGAAGCATTGCGTGGCACTTATGATCCTGGATATTTGTTTTATTCTTTAGGAAAATTACAAATTTTGAAATTACAGGAAGATTACAAAAAACAGGAAGG
>DAOORG010000244.1:0-4078 GCA_035389165.1 Chitinophagales bacterium | reverse complement strand
AAACGACATGTCGTTTTTGTGGTATTTTTCCGAGTTTGTGATAGATTGGCATAATTTTAATTTATTGTTGATACGCTATAGATACGCAGAGCTGTGCGTATCTACGATAATTCTTCAATGGCAATTTGTAATGCATTTCTGGAAATAAATCTGTTGTTATTGTCTTTTTGGTGTACTTTTTCTAATGCTTTATAAATTACGTTTGAAACATCCTGAAAAATGGCATCGTCCGTAATTTTTACATTCTTGCCCATTAAAAAAGCAAACACGCGAGCCATACCGCAATTTGCAATAAAATCAGGTATCACGGCTAAATTTTCATCTGCTTTATTTAATATTTTACCATAAAAAATTTCAGGATCATTAAAAGGAACATTAGCACCCGACGAAATGACTTCCACACCAGCTTTAAGCATAGCACTCAGATTATCTTCACTAACAAATCGAGAACCTGCTGCTGGAATAAAAATATCTGCTTTTGTATTCCAAAAAGCTGTCTGTGCCTGTTCAAATGGCATTAAATTTGGATGTGTAAGTTTGTTGTTTTTTCTGTTTAAGAATAACGTTTTGATTTGTTCAAAATTCAAACCATCTTTATCTATCAAAGCGCCTGTGATATCAATAATTGCTGTTATTTTAACACCTTGTTGTGCTAAGAAATAAGCTGCTGCTGCACCAACATTTCCAAACCCTTGGATAGTTGCTTTTTTGCCTTCTGTACTTTCATTTTTATATAGTTGGTAGTAGTGCTTCACAGATTCTGCAACTCCATAACCGGTAATCATATCTGCCACTAAATAGCCTTCTTTTTTAGATGGCGTATAATCTTCGTCTTCAATTAATTTAGAAACACCAACACGCAGTTGTCCTATTTTATTGATTTTATCGCGTTCTTTTGGCTGATAATGACCATTGACAATACCTTCCTGCGGATGCCATATGCCATATTCTTCTGTAATCGGAATTACTTCATGAATTTCATCTACATTCATGTCGCCACCGGTTCCGTAATAGCTTTTTAAGATTGGTGCTACTGCTTTGAACCAACGTTCAAGAACTTCTTTTTTTCGTGGATCATTTGGGTCAAAGTTAATGCCTGATTTTGCACCACCAATATCTGGTCCGGAAACGGAAAACTTAATTTCCATAGTTTTTGCCAAAGAAACGACTTCGTGTTTGGTTAAGCCTTTACGCATGCGTGTACCACCACCGGCAGCGCCACCACGCAAGGAGTTGATGACCAACCAACCTTGTGCATCGGTTTTAGAATCGCTCCATTCAAAGACGATTTCAGGTGTTTTTTCTTCAAATGGTTTTATAAAATCTGACATAGTTGCATTAATAATAGTTGCTATAACAACTAATTTAAGCGTTTTCTTTTGAAGATGCAAGAAAAGAGTGGTTTATTTTTAATAGCTTTTGTCAATTTTATAAATTAGAAAAATTGTGCATCTTTGTAGTATTATGGTACGTTGGATATTCAAAGTAATTTTTAAGGCATTAGGCTGGAAATTAAAGACAGAAGCAATTGTTGGCATCAAGCAGTCTATTACAATAGCAGCACCGCATACTGCCAATATGGATTTGCCTATTGCAAAAGCAGCGTTTGATTTAATGGGCTTGCCATTGCGGTTTACGGTAAAACAAGAATGGGTTAGGTTTCCATTTAAACGGATTATGCTGAATTTAGGTGCAATTGCAATTAATCGAACTCCAAAAAATCCAGGTGAAGAAAGACCCAGCATGACAGAAGCGATGGCAAATTTATTTAAGGAAAATCCTGAATTACATGTGATGGTGACACCTGAAGGCACGCGAAGTTTACGCAAACAATGGAAAACAGGATTTTGGTACACGGCAAAAATGGCCAATGTGCCAATTTTACTGGGTTATCTGGATTATAAGAATAAAGTAGCCGGAATTGGTAAAATCATTTATCCAACGAATTTGGAAGATGATATGCGTACGATGATGGAATTTTATAAAGATATTACACCGTGTCATCCGGAGAAATTCAGTCTGGACGAGCGCTACATCTGAAACTAGTAAGTTATAAGTAGTAAGTAGTAAGGAAAAAAAGAAATAATTTATCTTTTACCTTTGCACCGAATAAACAGACTATGCTGAAAATTATTTCGAGATTAATTTTAATGGTGAAAGGCTGGACGTACAACGTAGACGCCTTAAAGCCAATAGACAAATGCGTATTGATTGTTGCGCCACATACTTCTGCCTGGGATATGGCAATAGGTAAGTCCATATTTGTGCTGGCAAAAATTCCTGCAAGAATTGCCGTAAAAAAAGAAGCATTTTTCTGGCCGTTAAACTGGCTGTTAAGATATCTAGGCTGTATACCTATTGACAGAACACCAAAAGATGGTAACAGGCAGCA
This sequence comes from Chitinophagales bacterium, assembly GCA_035389165.1. Classification (GTDB taxonomy): domain Bacteria; phylum Bacteroidota; class Bacteroidia; order Chitinophagales; family JADIYW01; genus JADJSS01. The sequence goes on along the minus strand of DAOORG010000244.1, from coordinate 1,686 downwards.
TAAAATCAGCTTGGTAGATGCGATGGCTAATTCTATAGTTAAAGAGAAGAGAATTTGCATGGTAATTACACCGGAAGGTTCACGCGGCAAACGCAAACTTTGGAAAACGGGTTTTTATCATATTGCAGTAAAAGCGAACGTGCCGATTGCATTAGGCTATCTGGATTTTGATGTGAAAGAAGGTATCGTGGACAAGATTTTTTATCCTACCGGCGATATGGATAAGGATATGCGTGAAATAATGCAGTATTATGCCGATAAAACGCACTTAGGAAAATATCCGAATAGATGTGTAACAGACGAACGCTGGAGTTAACTTAAAACAACCGCAGTTGTTCCGGTTTTAATAGCTGAAATGTTTGTCTGTGATATTCGCAGCTACCAAATTCTTTTACCGCTTTTCGATGTTCAATGGTTGGATAACCTTTGTTTTTTTGCCAGTTATAAACAGGAAAATCCAAGCTTAATTTTTCCATAATTTCATCACGATACGTTTTTGCCAACACGGAAGCGGCTGCAATTTCTATATATTTTCCATCACCTTTAATAATCGTTTCGTGTGTAATCTTTTTATAAGGTTTGAATCGATTGCCATCAATAATTAACCATTCCGGTTTCTTCTTTAACTTGTCTATTGCCTGATGCATGGCTAAGTAAGTTGCCTGCAAAATATTGACTTCGTCAATGGTATGATTGTCAATAATACCAATACCAAAAGCAAGTGCATTTGCTTCAATAATTGGTCTCAATTCGTTGCGTTGCTTTTCTGTCAACTGCTTCGAATCATTTAAAAAATCGTGTTTAAAATTTTCAGGTAAAATAACTGCAGCAGCTACTACAGGACCTGCAATACAACCTCGACCGGCTTCGTCGACACCGCAAATAATTTTAGAAGATGGATAATGTTGCAGCACTATTCTTAATTTATAATTTGCAAGTTAAATAGTTTGAACTGATTTTTCACTCAAAGACACAAAGACGTCAAGAAAATCTTTACTACCTTTGCACCAAAATTTTATAAATGCAAGATAAGCATTGGATTTCGAGAACAGTTGCACTCATTGGCGACGAGAAATTAGACAAATTAATCAATAGCCATGTGTTAGTGGTTGGATTAGGTGGAATTGGATCTTTTGCTGCAGAATTTATAGCAAGAGCAGGTGTTGGTAAAATGACGATTGTAGATGGTGATGTAGTCGATCCAAGTAATAGAAACAGGCAATTGCCGGCTATGTTTTCAACACATGGTGTGAGCAAAGCAGACTGGATGGCTGAGCGTATCAGAGACATTAATCCTGAGATAGAATTACATGTTGTGAAAGAATTTCTTTCACCGGAAAAGGCGTATGAAATTGTTAGTTTGTATAATTATGATTATATCATAGATGCCATTGATAGCATAACACCTAAAATAAATTTATTGAAAGCAGCGTATGATTTAAAAAAGAAAATTGTGATGAGTGGTGGCGCTGGCGGAAAAATGGATCCAACAAAATTAATTGTTGATGATTTGGCAAATACCTACAATTGTGTTTTTGTGAAAATGGTGCGCAAGCGATTAAAAAAAGAAAAAATTTATACAGGCATTCCGGTAGTTTTTTCAACTGAATTGCCGGACAGAAATTCACTGATTTTGACAGATGGAAAGAATTACAAGAAATCTGCATATGGCACTATTTCATATTT
>DAOORG010000243.1:2475-4079 GCA_035389165.1 Chitinophagales bacterium | reverse complement strand
GTTGGATTATTTAAAAATGATTGCGTGTTAATTTCATCTATTGCACAACGTTTTACAATATCCTGTGCGTTTGAATGTAATAAAATGCATAATAATGCAATAAAAAGTGTTGGGATTCTTTTCATAACAGTGTGATTTTATACAAAGTTATGAATATTTTAAATTAATTCAGGATTGGATCTTCCGGAAATGTGGATAACAGCTTGTTTTTGCCACCCATTTTTACCAGCACATCATGCCACATAAACTCGCTCATTTTAAAAATCTCCGGATAATCTTTAGAAACTATCCAGCTATGATCCTGCATTTCTTCATTTAATTGTCCTGCTTCCCAACCTGCATAGCCTGCAAAAAATTTGATGTTGTGCGGTAAGATTTGTCTTTCTTTTATCAGCATTTTAAGCTGTTCAAAATCACCGTTCCAGTATAAATTATCTTTGATGTGCATGGAGCCTTGAATAATATCACCATAAGAATGAATGAAATTCAAACGGTCTAAACCTACCGGTCCGCCATAAAATACGGTCGACTGAAATGCCGGAAAATTTGGTATCATTTCATTCACTCTAAAGATTGATGGACGACTTAGCACCAAACCTAAAGTACCTTCTGTGTTGTGTTCACAAATGAGCGTTACCGTTCTCTTAAAGCTCGGATCTTTCATAAAGGGTTCAGCCACTAATAAATCTCCTTTTTGTATATTAAAATCGTGCGTCATAAGTTGTGAGTTTCTAGAATTAAATTAATTACTTTCACTAACGTTAGCTATCGGAACACTTCCACTTTTAGAGTCTGTTTAAAATGGAGTTTACATGTTTCACTGATATCAATCGGTCATATCGTTCTCCAAATCGCGTATAATACAATAGAATCGTATAATCATTTTCGGTGTCCATGTAATAACTTTCCGTTATAAACGGGTCAACCTTATTGTCTTTATCATTTTTAAACACATAAGAATAGTTGTAAGTTCCTTGTTTCAATTGCAGGTTTAAAGCATAACTTTTATCCAGTTCGTCATAATGCATTTTTGAACTTTCATCACACACCCAATTATTAAACGCACCTACAACGTAAAAATTGCCATCACCAACGGTTCCGCCAAAGTCAAAATTGAAATGAACATTTGCATAATCAGCACCGGTATTGTAGTATGGATTATCTAAATTTTCGATATAAAACTGTCCATTCAAATCTCGAACAATCAAATATTTATCGCGCTGCTGTGGTCGGTCAAATAGTAAATACACATCGTTGTCGTCTTCTTGAATATCAAATGCACGAATATTCTGTCCTCTGAAACGCAGCGAACGCATATCAAAAAATCTGAATTCTCTGCCAGCAGTAGGAAAAGTGAGCACGCCATTAAAATCAAAGTTCAATTCGTTGATTCCGGTAAATTGAGGTCGTATATCCATTTTAGCATGATCCCAACGGTAATTTTGCATCACGGTTGCTTTAATTTCCATTTGCGGATTGTCGATGGTAAATCCTTTATAGTTCACCCGAAATACGACTTCCTGATATTGGTCTCTGGCGTACATATTGCGTGGATATGCTATTCCGGCATCAATTATAACTTTATTTTCTGCCACCATAAATCG
>DAOORG010000243.1:0-2375 GCA_035389165.1 Chitinophagales bacterium | reverse complement strand
GTGGATATGCTATTCCGGCATCAATTATAACTTTATTTTCTGCCACCATAAATCGTCGTGTAAACACCGGGTTTTCTCTGTTATTTTCATATACAATGAGCACGTAATTTCCGGAATAATTCAGTTTCATATCATTGTTCGGAAACTCCAGTTTATAATGCACATATGGTATTTTGGTGCCATTGGAAAATTCATAATCGTTGATATTTGCTTCTGTGAATCCATCTACATATTCCATCACGTTCATCATGGTAGGTGTCCAGTCGCTTTGGCATTGCTGCACCGTGTAAAAGTAGTTTTTAGGCTTTGCAGATAAATCATCAAAATGAAGTTCCAGTGTTTCATTTTGGTTCATATTAAGGATAGGCATAGCCATGTCGGCACCTTTCGGAAACAACTGTACCGTTTTAATATAGTTGGCATAGACTTTATTCTCATAAATTATTGCTTTGCTGCTGCCAAACGAATACAGCAAAAACAGTAAAAATATATAGTGCAACCGTTGCATATTCCAATAATAGCAAATATCTTTCCAAAAATTGATATTTTACAGAAAATATTGCTTGAGAATATAAAACAGCAAAGTTTGCTAAGTGTTATATTAATAAAAGATAAACTAACTGCATGGAATTTACCACCAAAATAAATATACCTAAAGCTTCATTTTCCATCACTCATCAGGATAAGCTATTGCTTTTGGGTTCTTGTTTTACTGAAAATATAGGTCACTATTTAAAGCAAAATCAATTTCAAACCAAAAGCAATCCGTTCGGTATTATTTATAATCCAATTTCCATTTTTGGTAATCTTGATAACATAATTCATCATAAAATATACCAAGAAAATGATTTACTGTTGCACAACGAACTTTACTTATCATTAGATCATCACGGACAATTTTCCGGAACGGATAAAACGGAAGTGCTGTCAACTATTAATTCAAAAATTACACAATCCAATTCAGATTTTAAATCAGCTAAATTTATCATAATAACACTTGGAACTGCTTTTGTATATACACATCTGGAACAAAACAGGATAGTGGCAAATTGTCACAAGATTCCGAATAACGCATTTGAAAAGCGACTTTTGAGTATTGAAGAAATCAAGTCGTCATTTAATTTGATTAAAGACGATTTGAAAGATAAAATAATACTTTTTACTGTTTCACCTGTAAGACACTGGCGCGATGGTGCAATAGAAAATCAACGCAGTAAAAGTATTTTAATAGAAAGCATACATCAGTTGATTGCTGAAAACAAAAATTGCTTTTATTTTCCTGCTTACGAATTAATGATGGATGAATTACGCGATTACCGGTTTTACGCAGAAGATATGCTGCACCCCAATACAGTCGCAGTAAAATACATTTGGGAACGTTTTCAGGATACCTATTTCTCTGAACAAACCAAAGAGATAAATTCCGGAATAGAAAAAATAAATCTTTTATTGCAACATCGAATTAAAAATGCCAATACCGAAGCAAAAGTGGCATTTGAACAAAAAATAAAAAATGCGATTTCCGATTTTAAAACTAAATATCCTGAAGTTCCTGTTACATTTTGATATCTTATACTAATATTTATGCTCAATAAATTATTCGTTTGTCAGCACCGGAAATTCCATATGTAATCTGAAATTCCAGGCATTTAAGAGGTTGATTTGAAACTTGCCGTTTAATAAGTCTATAGTAGAACTCACAGATTTTATGGATTCATCGTTCAAATTTAATTGAGTGCCTGTGTATTGAATGCGTATTTGTGCTTCTTTGATAGATGAGATAACATATATACTGATGGTGATTTGTTCTGGTTTATTCACTGTAAAATATCTGATTATGTTTTTTATGAAATCATAAATCAGTTGTTGTGAAACAGGAGAGAGGTTGTCCGGAATATTAAAATTATATGATAGTGTAGGATTTTGTTGTTTAGATTCTTCCAGAATATCTTTTAAAGCTGCATTTATACCAAATTTTTTGAGTGTTGGTGGCAATAAGGTGTGTGAAAAAGTTCGAATGCTTTCGCAGATAAGATCGATTTCACCGGTGATTTCTTTCAGTTTATATTTCTCTGATTCATCAGACACTTTTAAAGCAGACATTCTCATTTTTACTGCAGACATCATAATTCCAATGCCATCGTGCAATTCACGGCCAACACGCATTCGTTCATTTTGCTGGCCTTCTATCAGCGAAAAATTATTATGAGAATTTATCAGACTCACTTCTTTTTTTAAGAGTTCATTGTTTTTGATAATTTGAAGAACTCTATATACTGCAGATACACAAATGATAGTAGCAATGATAAAGGCATTACTGTAAGTATAAATCTGACCAAGATAAACACCGAACACATCGCTGCCAAATTCCGGTT
>DAOORG010000242.1:0-4082 GCA_035389165.1 Chitinophagales bacterium | reverse complement strand
TTGGCTGATACACTAAAGGCACTTGCTCTATTACAACATCACTTTTTTCTAATCCAAAGGCTTTTTCGTCGTTTAAACCAAGTTGTTTCAAATAAAAATATGCGTTTAGTAAAATGCCATTTCGCAGGCTGAATTCATTCTCTACGGATAGAAATTTCTCGATCACTACAAACTTAAAATCCGGCTCATGATTGTATTTTGTAGAGCCATCCGGACGAATATGCAAATTCAATTCTTTCTGTGCCACAAGATCCTGCACAATTCGTTTGAAATAAATTTCTGTTTTTGGTTGCACTCTGAATCCGATATTAATTGTCACTTTTATCACTTTATCATCCAGCAATTCGGATACTTCGTAATTTAAGGTATAGGGTGCATCGGTTCGGTTAATATGCAGAAACCAAAAGACATCGGCACGTTTTGGTTTTTTGGAAAAGATGGATTTTATGATTTTTTCTTCAATTTGATTTCGATGATTGGCTTTCGTTAAATAAATTAAGTGTGTTGCGAATTTAGGAATCTCATCATCTTCATTTAATTCTTTCAGCAAGGAAATATGTTTACCTAAATCGGTGAATTTTACCAGACTGTTATTGATTTTACGTGCATAATACCATACATACATGGTTAGAAAAATAAATAATTCAAAGAAGAGAAACATCCAGCGTTCTTTTATTTTTGCTGAATTTGTGATGAAGAAAGAAAGTTCGATAATTCCGAAAAGAAGTAAAATTCCGAACACCAAAAATTTATTCCATTTTTTTCGGTATAATAAAAAGAAGGCAAGTAAATAAGTGGTCATCATCATGGCAACGGTGATGGAAAATCCATAAGCAGCTTCCATATGAGTGGAGGACTTGAAATACAAAATCATCAGCACACAACCAATCCAGAGGATTGTATTCACACTTGGAATATAGATCTGACCTTTCATTTCCGTAGGTTGTCTTACCGCTACGCGCGGCCAGAAATTTAAACTCATGGCTTCGCTGATTAAGGTATAAGAACCACTGATTAAAGCTTGAGAGGCAATTATGGTTGCCATGGTTGCTATAATAATTCCGGGAATCAGAAACCAATGCGGCATCATTTCAAAAAATGGATTTCGTCCGCCAAGCGTAGTTTGTTCCTGATGCAGTACCCAGGCAGCCTGACCTAAATAATTTATCACGAGTGCTGTTTTAACGAATATCCAGGTAATTCGGATATTTTTGACACCGCAATGTCCAAGATCAGAATACAAGGCTTCCGCACCGGTAGTGCATAAAAACACGGCACCTAATAACCAGAATCCCTGAGGATATTTTACCAGAAGTTCATATCCATAATACGGATTTAAGGCTTTTAATACAGATGGAAATAAGGCAATTTCACGAATACCCATAATAAGCAACATGGAAAACCAAACCACCATTATCGGACCAAATAATCCGCCAACTTTTTGCGTGCCGAAACGCTGAAAGAAAAATAACAATGATAAAATCACGATAACGATTGGCACCGTTGGCAGATTTTCTAATCCTTTCACGGTGGTTAATCCTTCAATGGCAGAAGCTACAGAAATTGGCGGTGTTATTATGCCATCTGCCAGTAAAGTAGTTGCCCCTAAAATGGTTGGTATTACCAGATATTTTCCAAAACGTTTAACCAATGCATATAAGGAGAAGACACCGCCTTCGCCATTGTTGTCTGCCATTAATGTGAGCACAATATATTTGAATGTAGTTTGAAAAACCAGCGTCCAAAAAATAAGAGAAACACCGCCGAAAACCAGGATTTCTGAGATTTCTCTTTCTCCGATTATAGCTTTTAACACATATAGCGGACTAGTTCCGATATCTCCGTAAATAATTCCCAGCGCTACTAATAAAGAGGCAACAGTTACCCTGTTCGATGTTGAATGGTTCGAATTCATGTTTAAAAATTTATATGTAATCAGATTGTTTAGTTCCCTATAAAACGGTAACCTACACCGCTTTCCGTAATAATGTGTTTTGGTACATTATAATCATCTTCAATTTTCTTACGCAGTTGACCGATGAATACTCTTAAATATTGAGATTCATGAATGTATGTCGGACCCCAGATTTCTTTCAATAAATACTGATGTGTCAGTACTTTTCCTTCATTGTTTACTAATAAACTCAACAGATTAAATTCTGTAGAAGTTAGTTTTAGAATTTCTTTATTTTTTTTGACTATCCGATTTATTAAATCAACCTGCAAGTTTTGAAATATAATGACAGGTTCATTTTTTTCCAACACAGCATTTCTTAATGCAGAACGTATTCTGGCCAGCAATTCTCCTGTTCTGAATGGTTTCGTTAAATAATCGGTCGCACCACTATCCAATGCTCTAACAATATTTTCTTCATCTTTCTGTACGGATAAAATAATTACCGGACTTTTATACCATTCACGTAATTCCACCAAAACATCCTGTCCGTTTTTGTCCGGCAAACCAAGGTCTAACAAAATTAAATCAGGTGGATGATTGGCAGCTTTTATGATTCCATCCTGTGCGGTATTGGCAATTGTAATTTTGTAATGATTTGATTCCAGTGCTATTTGTAGCAGTTTACAAATCTGTGGTTCGTCATCAATAATTAATATGTTATTTGAGGTTGACATTTTTATTTTTATTACTCATTTTTTAAAGCATTCATGTAGTTTGTTTCTGTAGGAATGGCGATGGTGAATTCTGCGCCACCAACACTTGAATTTTTTAAACGGATGGTGCCACCATGAGCTTCTACAAAACCTTTCACGATAGACAAACCCAATCCTGTGCCACCGGTTTTGTGTGTATGTATGCGATAAAATTTATCAAACACCTTATTCATTTCTTCCTGAGGAAATCCATTTCCTTCATCACGTATAACGATTACCAGTTTTGTTTTTGCGTTGTCCGGTTCCATTAAACTAATTTCTCCTGCATCAAATCTTGAAACTTTAATATGTATCGTAGAATTATCAGGTGTATAAGCAACAGCATTGATTAGCAGATTATATAAAATCTGTTCCATAATGCCAAAATCTAATTTAAAATAAGGCAGCGATTCAATAATTTGAATATTAAAATTACGTTTAACAGAAGTTGAATGTACTTCGTTTACGACTTTGTAAATAAGTTCATTTACATCGCACCAGTCTTTATGTAATTGTAGAAAACCTGATTCCAGACGCGACATATTTAACAGGTTTTCTACTTGTTGGTTTAGTCTTAAAGAAGCAGTAGAAATTTCTGAAACCAATATTTTTTTAGAATTTGTATCCAGCATTTCTTCATTTTCCTGTAAGGTGTCGGTTGCGCCGATTATAGTTGCAATTGGTGTTCTCAGCTCATGCGATAAGGAATTTAAAAGTGTATTATACAGCTTAATAATTTTTTCTTTTTCATCTTTTTCATTTGCTTCTTTTTCCGCTTTTCTGATTCTGTTAGTGAGAATTGCATTTACAAAAGCTACGACAAAATACATTACCAGCATAAGCACATCTTCTGCGCTTTCAACATGAAATCTGAATTTTGGTGGTATAAAAAAGTAATCCCAAATTAATGCACTTAATATAGCCGACAACAATAAAGGAAACACATTCATAAATGTTGCCAGAATGGAAACAACAAACAATAAAATAAGTGCGATGTTCCTGTAACCGATAAAATCACTGAATAAATAACAAACGGAAGCTGTCAGAATAACAGTTGTGATACTTATTAAATATTGTTTTTGATTGGAGAGCTTGTATAGAGAAAAATTATTCACTTTATAATTTATGATGCAAAGTTATAGTATAACCTATAAACAAAGTGTAAAAGAATAAGGCATAAGTATAAAGATTTTATAAAGAACACTATAGCTTAACGATAATACCACTAAAGCCTTTTAAAACACCATTAAAGCCGTTTTTTTGTCCTATTGAAAACACCATTTCTTTTATAGGAAGATTTATATTTACCGTTACTTTTGAATTACAAAAATTTATAAGCACCACTAATTTTTCTTCTTCAAAACTTCGCACAAACGCAAGTATATTTTTGTTTCCTGTATGTACAATTTCAATTTTTCCGCTATGCAATGCCT
>DAOORG010000241.1:1705-4101 GCA_035389165.1 Chitinophagales bacterium | reverse complement strand
TAGTTGGCGGTGGAAGAAATGGCGTAGAATATAATTTCCTGTTGATTTGTGTGCTGGTGGCTATTATGTTTCCGGTTGGTTGGAAAAAAGTGGTTTAATACATATACACATTCAATTTGTATCTTAACAACAGTAAATAGTGTTATGGGTAATTTATAAAGTATGCAAGCAATGACACAACAATTAATTCCCACAACTGAATTGAGTTTTAAGAAGCAAATTATTTCTATTGATGCTCATTGGTGTCATAAGAATGTTGTTATCTATGAAATCAATAAAGATGATAAAAACATTGCGACGATTGAAATCAACTCTATATTTACAGCAAAAATAAATTACAATTCAAAAACATACCTAATTCGTCCAAAAACGAAGTTTGTGTTTATTAAAAAGCTTGAAATATTTTCATCAGAAGATGTCAAAATTGGTGAAATTGATTATTGGAGATGGACTTGGCTAAACCCTTTAATTCTACTATTTGAAGCTAACCAAACAATAGAATGGGAATTTGATAAAAATGGTTCTTTTAGGAATAGAAGTAACAATTACATTACTTTTATTAAGTCAGAAAAAAATACAATTACTTATGAAATTGAATTTCATAACACTTTAGATGATAACACAACAAATAATTACTTAAAAAAAACAAATGGAAAAATAAAATTTATAGGTGATTCATCTTTTATAACAATTCTTGGAGTATTCGTAAATAATATACTTATTTATGAAGATGATAATATATAAATATATCCATTCGCATAAATTATTAATATATGTAGTATCAAAGACATCATATTATTAGCATCCTAACTTTAATCAAGATACTTCACTTAGTTTAGAATGATAATTCTCATTATCATATCACCATCGTCTAAAATCTTATCATATCGTATCACTTTTCGCTTTTAATTATTATTCACAAAATTCAACCATAACACACAGATTAGGTTTCTAACCTTAAAATATGTATCTTTGCACCAATTATTGAACGCTTTACCGGTTTTAAACCCAACATCACCGGATAATTTGTTTTTTACTTGCCACATGAATATGTCGGTTTAAAATTAAACTTCTCCGTTTTTTTAATCTTGCACGTGGCTATTTTAAATTGCTTGTATTACACATATTCAATACATTCTTACTTATTAAAAACAAATGTTATTTAAAGAATTAAATTTAATTGAGCCCATTTTAAAGGCGCTCCAAACAGAAGGTTATACCACACCTACCCCAATTCAGGAACAATCAATTCCTATCGTATTACAAAAAAGAGATTTATTAGGTTGCGCACAAACCGGTACCGGAAAAACGGCTGCATTTGCTATTCCTATGTTACAATTATTAGCGGAAGATTTAATTGTTGGTAAAAAAACAAAAGCACCTAAAGCATTAATTCTAACTCCAACCAGAGAATTAGCCATACAAATCATGGAAAGCTTTGCTGCTTATGGCAGACATATTCCATTGAAACGAAGTGTCATTTTCGGTGGTGTGAACCAGCATGCACAGGTAATGGCATTGAATCAAGGTTCGGATATTATTGTAGCAACGCCTGGTCGATTGCTGGATTTAATGAACCAAGGTTATGTGGACTTACGATCCATACAGATTTTTGTATTAGATGAAGCTGACCGTATGCTGGACATGGGTTTTGTGAATGATGTAAAAAAAGTAATTGCAAAATTACCGGTACAACGTCAAACCTTATTTTTCTCTGCTACCATGCCAAACGAAATTCAAAGTTTAGCAAATTCCATTTTGACGAATCCAGCAAAAGTAGAAGTGACTCCGGTTTCCTCTACTGCGAATACCATTGATCAATCCATTTTCTTTGCAGAAAAAAAAGATAAAAATAATTTGCTGGTGCATCTTTTGAAAGATAAAGAAATACGCAGTGCATTGGTGTTTACACGAACGAAACATGGCGCAGATAAAGTGGTGAAAGTACTGGCAACTGCCAATGTTAAAGCTGCTGCTATTCATGGCAACAAATCGCAAAATGCACGTCAGGCTGCTTTGCAAAGTTTTAAAAATAAAACGATACGTGTTTTAGTAGCCACAGATATTGCGGCTCGCGGAATTGACGTGGACGATTTGACACATGTTATCAACTTTGAATTGCCGGAAGTTCCGGAAACGTATGTTCACCGAATTGGCAGAACCGGTCGCGCCGGAAATTCCGGTATAGCATTTTCATTTTGCGATACGGAAGAAAAACTATTGCTGCGTGATATCCAAAAACTGATTGGCAAACAAATTCCGGTTCGTGTAGATCATCCATATCCTATAGCGAATGCTGTGGTGGAATTGAAAGAGCCGCATCAGCATAAGTTTACAGGACCAAAGCCGAAAAGCAATGCTCCGCAAAAGCCAAAGAAAAAATGGTATAAAAAGCC
>DAOORG010000241.1:0-1605 GCA_035389165.1 Chitinophagales bacterium | reverse complement strand
TTACAAGGCGTGTTTAGGCGTTTCCATATGTTTAATATCTTCGAGATATGCATCTTTAACTGCCTGTGCCACACTTTTTGCTACATTAAGATCCAATGTTGATGGAATGATATTGTCGCGATGTAAATCTGTTACGCAATTTGCAATAGCGTATGCGGCAGCCACTTTCATGCGTGGCGTGATGCGTCGCGCGCGAATATCCAAAGCACCTCTGAAAATTCCCGGAAATGCAAGCACATTATTAATTTGATTGGGCACATCACTTCTACCTGTACCAACCACACCAGCGCCACCTTTGTAAGCTTTGTCCGGTGAAATTTCCGGAATTGGATTTGCCAAAGGGAAAATAATTGGTGCGTTATTCATGGTCATAACATCTTCTGTTGTCAACTGATTTGCCATACTAACACCAATAAATACATCGGCATTTTTTAAGGCCGTTTTTAGAGTTCCTTTCGTGTTATACGGATTGGTATATTTTAAAATTTCGCGTTTAAAATCATTTAAATCAGAGCGGTCTTTGTGTATGATACCTTTTGTATCACACATGACGATTTGCTGAACCGGTGTGCAAACTGATTTATCAATTTCGTGGCACATCAATAATTTAGAAATTGCTAATCCAGCTGCGCCTGCGCCGTTGATGACAACTTTTAGTTCGCCAATGTTTTTATTTAAGAGTTTACATGCGTTGATAATTCCGGCTAATACTACAATTGCTGTTCCATGCTGGTCATCGTGAAACACAGGTATACCTAATGTTTGCAAGCGTTCTTCTATTTCAAAACAACGCGGTGAAGAAATATCTTCCAGATTGATTCCACCAAAAACCGGTGCTATATTTCGGATGGTTTGAATGATTTCTTCGGTGTTTTGTGTTGCCAGACAAATTGGAAAAGCATCGATGCCTGCAAACTTTTTGAACAACATTGCCTTTCCTTCCATTACCGGAATTGCCGCTTCAGGTCCTAAATTTCCTAATCCGAGAATGGCAGAACCATCCGTTACTACAGCGACGCAATTTCCTTTGATGGTTAAATCCCAGACTTTTTCTTCATCATTGGCAATCTGGCGCACCGGTTCTGCAACGCCTGGTGAATAGCACAATGTCAAATCCTTTTTAGACTTTAAATCTGTTTTTAAAGAAATAGAAATTTTCCCTTTTAATTTTTCGTGGAGTGCTAATGATTCTGAAGAATAATCTTTCATTTCTTAAATTATAGAATTGTAGAATTAATGAATTGTGGTTTGCTAAGATAGCTACATTCATGCAGTTAATCATTCTATTTTAGACAGAAAAAAAGTTTTAATAATAAATTAAACAATTTCCAACAGAATTTAACTGTTAATACGAAAATAAATATAATTGAAAGACAACACCCAATGTTCTATAATCTGCCGAGCTGCAATTTTAAACCATATGTATTTATCGCTGAATTAGAATCTTTTTTTTATAAAGATCACCATCTTCCAGATTCCATAAATGTAAATAATACATGCCTTGAGGCAAATCGCCAACATATAAATCATGAAATGTTTCAGATGCTTCGAAATGAAGTTTTTTTGAGAATATAATATTGCCTGTGACATCGACAAATTGAAGGA
>DAOORG010000240.1:0-4146 GCA_035389165.1 Chitinophagales bacterium | reverse complement strand
TTAAACAGACATTGCAAATTGCTTTTATTAAGCTTTGCCTTTGAGAGTTTAGGTGCAGAACGTGTTGCCTTAAGAGCAGATAACAACAACAAAAGAAGTATTGCCGCCATGAAAGCAATTGGTTGTATAGAAGAAGGCGTGCTGCGCAGTCATCTTTTATTACCTAACGGAAGAAGAAGAGACAGTATTATTCTCAGTATTTTAAAAGAAGAATGGTTTCATACAGTTAAAGAAGAATTGAAAAAGAAAATTTATTGACACTGAAACTATTTCAATACTTTAAACCAGCATGACAATTGTATGAATGGAAAATCTATATCAAAGGCTATTCGTTATTATAAATATTATAACGGCACTCGCACAAAACTACCGGTAATACTTCCATAGCCGCCCCAGATACCATACGCACCGTTTACATTTGATTTCACAAATACTGCAGAACCAAACGGATTGCCTAAGCCATTTCTGTTTGCTTCCACTGTTCGCCAAAAATCATAATGCGGTTTATCTATGACACTTAGTTTAATCGTACAAACAGAATCTCGGATATCCCAATAGCCATCTGTGTCGAAATCGATATTCGCCGCACTGCTTCCTATAGGTCTGCCTTTTGGAATAAAAATCTCAATAACACCACCATTAATCAGCGCATCGTCAAACACAGAACGTGAGTTTATTAAAAACGCATCATTATCTGTTTTAGTGAAATAACGATAAAACGTTCCTAAAGCAGGTGGATCCTGTAATCTGCCATACACCTGATAAAAAGAATCTGCCAGTGCAGCATTCGGATGCGGCAATAACCAGAGAGAATCAAAGAAAACAGGTTGCGGTATAGTGGTAGTTGATGTAATCGTTTTTCCTTCCACTTCTATTTTTAAACTGTATTGTTTTCCCAATTCGCCCACAAAATCAAAATTATCCGGACCAACGGTATAAATCACAATTGGCGGAAACTCCGACGCACTGCTGATATTTAAGCCAAACTGTGCCGCTAAAGCTATAGCTACCGAATCGGGCAATGCCTGAATGATGGCTCCGTTGTATTCTTGTAACGGAATTGTATCATTGCCTGAAATAACCGTTACGGAAGCACCACTTACAAAATAACTTGCCAGATTACTCAGGTTTAAATTTCCATAAAATGCAGCATTCCTGGTTAACAACACATAAGGTGGCACGCCGTTTTCTATGTGTCCTTCCACTACAAATGCATCTTTCGGATTAGGCACTTTTAAATCAATTTCTTTCTCGCAGGCTGCAATAATGCAGACCGTAAAAAAGAGTATATATCGGATATATTTTTGCATGTTCTTAGAATTTAAAATTCCAGGTAAAAGATGGAATCACCGGAAATAAAGAAACATTAATGGCGGATTGTTTTAGGTTGCCCGACTGAATATCACCATCAATTTTGTTGTAAATAAAATACGTATTTTTTCTGTTGTACACATTATATACCGAAAAATTATAGCTTGATTGCCATCTTCTGTTCGGACGACGTTTTGGCACCGGACTATAATTCAACGAAAAATCTAAGCGATGGTAAGCCGGCACACGAATCGAATTGCGTTGTCCGTAAATAAAGAATGGTGAAAACTCTGCAATACCAATTCCGGTTATTGGTGTGATTGCATTTCCGGTAGCATAAACCCAGGTGGCTCCTATTGTCCATTCTTTATTAAAATCATAAGCGATGTTAATGGTCAAATCATTTGTTCTGTCATATTTTGCCGGAAATACTTTTCCTTCATTTAAATCCGGAAATTTCCTGTCAGACCGCGACAAGGTATAGCCTATCCAGCCATTTAGTTTTCCTGTTCGTTTCTTTAAAAATAATTCAATACCATATGCTTTTCCTTTCCCGAAAACATAGCCACGCTCCTGATCTACATTTAACTCATTCACGTAATTTTCAGAATATTCTATCTGATTCCATAAGTGTTTAAAATAAACTTCTACGGATGCTTCAAACATATTATCCTTGAAATTTCTGAAATAACCAACAGAATATTGCAACGCCATTTGCGGTTTCACAAATGCTGAACTTTGCACCCAGATATCTGTAGGCAAGGTACTGTTAGAACTGGACACTAAATGGATATACTGATAGTTTAAACCGGCTGCTGCTTTGATGGAATTATCTTTACCAAAGGCATAGCGCATCGCCACGCGAGGTTCAGGACCCAAATATGTTTTTATCGGTTTTGCTCTGCCAAAATTGGTGGTATCAAAACCGGCAATATTGTCGCCAGTGATGTCTTTGTAAGGACCAATATGCTGAAATAAACTAAGACGCATTCCGAAATCGAATTTTAATTTTTCGTTGACTGCATATTCGTGTGCAGCATAAAATGCCACTTCATGAGAATAGCGTCTGTTCAAATCTGTTTCAAAATTGGTATCACCGCTGCGCAAAGTAGCCTGTGTTGGTGACATTCGATGATGCGTGTAGGTTACTCCAAATTTGAGTTTATGTTTGGTGTTTACATAATAATCTAAATCCATTTTCACATTGTAATCGCGCACACCGGACGAAGCCTGAAATCCGAAATCAAGTTGCTGTCCGTTAAAATTAAATTTGTAATCATTAAAAATAAATGACATGTTCATGAATAATTTATCACTGAACAAATGGTTATAACGAACGGTAGCGGTGGCGTTGCCCCACGGAATTTTCACATTGGTATTGTTTTTTGCTGAATTATACACAAACACATCTCTGCCGTAGTAACCACTGATATACAATCTGTCTTTGTCAGAAAACTGATAATTTGCTTTGATATTGACATCGTAAAAAAAGTAGTTGGTGCCGCCAAAATCTGTTTTCTTGATAAACGGCTGTGCGATATCAAACGCATAGGTTCTTCTTCCTGATAATAAAAAAGAGCCTTTTGCCGGTTTTACGGATTTAGGCTTTTTAAATGGTCCTTGTAATGTTAATCTCGATGAAATAATACCGATGCCACCTTCCATTTCAAAGCGTTTGGTATTACCTTCTTTCATTTGAATATCAATTACAGACGACAAACGACCGCCAAAATTTGCCGGCATCGTGCCTTTGTACAATGTAGTATTTTTGATAGCATCTGCATTAAAAACAGAAAAGAAACCGAATAAATGACCTGTATTGTAAACAATGGCATCATCTAATAAAACTAAATTCTGATCGGGACCACCACCGCGCACATAAATTCCGGAGTTGCCTTCCCCAGCAGCCTGTACGCCGGGCAATAACTGAATTGCTTTTATAATATCCACTTCACCCATAAATGCCGGAATCGATTTTATACGATCGGTAGATAATTCTTCTTTTCCCATTACGGTACTTTTGACGTTTTCGTCTTTGCGTTCATCTGTTATCACTACCTCTTCCAGTGTTTTGCTGTCGTCCGATAATTCTACATTCATTCGAATATCTTTATCCAGTATAATTTCCTGAATTTTAGTATTGAATCCCAAATAAGAAAAAGCCATTTGATACGTTCCTTTCGGAAGAGATAAAGAATAAAAACCATATAAATTGGTAGTAGCACCCAACGCATTGTTTCCCTGCACGTAAACGTTGGCACCAATAAGGACTTCTCCATTTTTAATATCTTTCAGGTAGCCGCTAAGTGTAAATTTTTCAGATTTTTCTTCCTGAGAAAATACATTGAACGATGAATATAAAAAGGTGAAAAGGAATATGATAGAATTGAATTTCATTATAGGATTTGATGGATTAAAATTAGCAAGATGGGAAGATTATTCATAACTAAACACATTATAACTTTATTAAGTAAGCAGACTTGTTGACAAAACACATCCTATATTTGCAAAAGATAGAATGTGATTATTGACCTATTCCTTTATTATTTTTTTAATGAGCAATCCTTTATCCGTTTCTATCTGCAGCACATACATACCATCCGGCAAATCATTTAAAGCCAGTGTATTTTCTGTCGGTGCATTTATTGTATAGATGATTTGACCGATGTTATTAATGACATTAATACGTTCGATATTCGTATTTCCTTTTGAAATAATATTTACAGTAGAAAGAAATGGGTTCGGGAAAACAGAAAATTCGTTCTCCAATTCTTTGTTGGATACATAAGTGGTGGATGACAGCAACTGATATGCTTTTTTAAAATCCGGAATACC
>DAOORG010000239.1:0-4179 GCA_035389165.1 Chitinophagales bacterium | reverse complement strand
GGATGCAATATATATCAGGGAAAACAGACTTCCTCCTCAGATTAATGTATCACCAAATATTGTTTGCTCTGGTGAAACAATCAATATGCAAGTTATTGCAACCAATAACATTACCGTAGCCAATATGCCTATAACTTCTACAGAATGGAGATACAGACAATTCAGAGTAAATAATGTACTGAATCTTGGCGCATGGTCTGCATCCCAATATGGAGGTTCTGTGAATGTGAATATCACCAATAATACAACAGACTCCATAGAATATTTATTTGCGTTCAGGTCACAAGATGCATGTTGTGGTTATTCCATTTGGGTATATGATACGGTAACGGTTTATCCTGCAATTAATCCTGCAACTGCCTGGACTTCTGTTCCGGCAAATGGAAGTAATGTTTGTATAAAAGGTGCTCCTGCAACACTAAGTGTGAATGTCCCAACTGGTCAGTCAGGCGGAACATCAGGTGCGACATTTATTTACCGTTATTCAACAGATGGTGGTACAACATGGACAGCCTGGAGTACTACTCGTCCAACTACCATTCCAAAAGTTATAGGAAATACTATTGTGGAAAGTGCATTTGTGACAACAACCTATTCGTTGGTAAATGGACCATTTAACTGCGATACTGCCTATACAACCCTGGATATTAACTGGACAATCAATGATTCTGTAACAGCATCCGCCAATATCGCGGATGTTACAGCTTGCGGAAATCCAAACGGAAGTGCCACCCTTATTTCTGTAACTCCATCAAATGGTACCGGACAATGGACACAGATTTCAGGAACAGCTTCTAGTTCTCCGTCAGTTCCTACGGCTGTTAATACATTAAATATTTCTAACATTCCATGGGGTTCCGGTAATAATATATTCGCATGGACCGTTACAAATGGTGCTTGTACAGATGTAAAATATGATACTATTGTTGTCGCAAATAATAGTACTTCTGTAATTACGAATGATACAATGAATTGTTTTACTTGTACTATAACCGATGGAAATACCTATACTTTCTTTGATTATCAAGGGTATCTGGTTTGTAAAATTGAAGACTTATCAAATTCATTTGATTTAGGATCTACGGAAGTGTGTATCAGAAGACCAACACCAAATATGGCTCCTTCTCCAAGAGTTATTACGAATGGTTATAATGACCTGATGCCGTATTTGAGAAGGTACTTCTCTATTACACCATCCTTAAGTAACGCTCCAGACGCATTAGCAAGAGTTACTTTGTATTTTACAGTTTCAGAATTTAATAATCTGGTACTTGCCAGTGCAGGCACACCCTACTCATTTGGCAGCGCATCTGATTTAAGAGTCAGTAAGTTTCCTGGTGGTGGTGGAATGGCTTTCTCCGGTCCAAATAATATTTTAGTACAGAATAATGTTCCTGGCGGCGAAATGATTGGTGCAGGTGGTTATGCTGGATCTCATCCAAACTGGACAACACCAATATTTTCAAATTATGCAGGAAATGGTGTTGATTATGAAGTTTCCTTTACCATAGACGAATTCTCTACATTCTATATCCATCCGGTTCGTTTTAATTATGAAGTTTTACCTGTTGAATTGGTATCTTTTACAGGAACTAATATTGGCGATAAAAACAGATTGGATTGGGTTACTGCTTCTGAACAGAATACTTCCAGATTTATTGTAGAAAAAAGTTTGGATGGTGTAAACTGGTTCTATTTGGGTGAAAAACCTGCAGCAGGAAACAGTAATCAGACATTAAATTATGAGTTGTTTGATAATACACCGGTTATAGGAAATAATTACTACAGACTGAAAATAATTGATCTGGATGAAACTTTTGAGTACAGTAATATTGTTATTATTAAACTCAACGCTGTAAGTGCAGATGGAATTGCCGGTGTGTTCCCGAATCCTTCTTCCGGTACTTTTACACTGCTATTGTCTTCAGTAGATAATCAACAATCTACTCTAAAAGTTTATGATATTTTAGGTAGAATTCTTATTAATCGTTCCATTGAAGTAGTTGCAGGAACCAATACAGTGGATGTAAATCTGCATGATTTTGCCAACGCTACTTATATACTTGAATACACAGACAGTAGTGGAAATTCATTTAAATATAAACTTATTAAACAGTAATAAATTAAATCAACATTCAGGAAAGCCTTACATAGGTTTTCCTGAATTTAGTTGTTGCTAACTGAATTTATTTTTCTTAATAACCACTTATCTTCCGGAAATCTTGTTTTGAGAACATTTAATATGCTGTCTGCTTCAGCTTTTCGATTGTTTCGAATCAACATGTCAATTAAATTATTTGCTGCATAATTAAAAACAGGTTCTCTTTCTATAACATACTTAAAATAGAAAGATGCTGAATCTATGTTGTTTAATGCCCAATAAGTATATCCGACATAATTTATACTTGATAAATAAGTGGAATCTACCTCTTTGCTTTTTAGAAAAAATCCTAATGCTTCTTCATATTCTTTTCTGTAAAAAGAACTAAGTCCTCTCAGTTCCCATAAATCAGGTACTTTATCATAAATTTTTAATCCTGCAATTGCATATTTTTCTCCTGTTTGTATCAGACTGTCACAAATTACTCTGTTTGCGCCAGGTTTCAACTCTTCTGCCAGTGCTAGATTTATATATGCAGCAGCAGCCATTCTGTTTGCATTTACAGATTGCTTCAAATACGGCATGTCTTTTTCAATTAGAGTAAAAGAATTTTTCCAGTTATTCGTTCGGGAAATTGTAAAACCAAGAAATGTAAAAAAAATAAAAGGAAAAATAAATAAAGAGATTTTTTTTAAAGAGAGTGAGTCGGAATAATATAAGTCAATAATGATTGAAGCAACTGCCAGACAGAATCCGAGTGAAGCAATAAAGTTATATTTATCCATAACAATTCCTGCTACCAATACGTACAGGTTTAACGCATAGGCTATTGAAATCAGAAAAAACAGTAAGGAGAATAAATAAATTTTATTTCTGTGATACAATTTTATACTAATTGCAAAAAAGGAAATAAGTATAAATAATGAAATGAAATTCTGTACAGAAAATATACCGGTTACCTGAACTTGATTATATCCAAAGAAAAAATAATAGCCAAAAGGAATAAACAAAAACTTTATGTAATATAAAATACTGGTAAGTGATAATGAAATTCTGTTAACTAATGTGTCATTATTTACCAAAGGATTTTCATCATATCCTATTGAAAAAATATACTCTTCATCGTTTGGCATAGAACGGAAGAAAACAAGAATGATTAATACAATAATTCCTGTTATGGAAATTATTTTCAATGCATTTATCAGTTTTTTTCTGTCGATCTCTCTAAAGAATAGTATAACTAACAATGGTGCAATAATAAACGCATAAGCATCTAGTTTTGAGAACAACGCTAATGAGATTAATACAATAAATAAACCAATTCTGAATAACCTTTTTTCATCAAAATACCGAATTAGCTGAATGGATGCAGTCAGTCCGAAAAGCATGCTCAACAGATTGTCTCTTGCCTTAATATTTGCAACAATACTTACATGATTTGGGTGTACAAGAAAAAGCAAACAGCATATAAAACCAAGTAAGATCAATTTATTTTCTTCTTTTTTAAAACGGCATATGACAATAAAGTCAAATAGTATTACTAGTAACACTCCAAATAAAATTACATTAACCATATGTGATATTCCCGGGCCGGCTTCATTAAATAATAAACGCTCCAGCCAAAATGATAAAACAGAAATGGGCCGGTAATCTGCACCGGCAAACCAGGATTTGAATATTGACAGAAAGCCACTAAAACTATTTTCAGTATTATTAATCGCGCTTAAAATAAATTTATCATCAATTCCGTAATCATAATCTGATGTTCGTCCATATAATAACAATGTGCCAAGAAAAAGTGTGATTTTGATTGCAACGTGTATTGAAATAAAAGATTTATTTTTTGAACTTAATTGTTGTTTCCTTATTTTTTGTTCGGGTAACTTTCTATTTATATTGACAGATTGTTTCTTAGGCATACTAGTATAATTATCTATAAGGTTTGTATAAAATAAAATTAAAGATAATTTTTATATTCCTACTCATTAAAATTTGTACTACATTTACAGTTCAAATTTATTTACTATGAAATTCATTATCCGTTTCCTGATAAAAATCGCCACAGTAATTGGCTTGTC
>DAOORG010000238.1:0-4207 GCA_035389165.1 Chitinophagales bacterium | reverse complement strand
GTGAGATAGCTTGTGTAAATCATTAAAAATAAAAATAAGGAACCAAAAAAAATGGTAAGATAAATCCAGATCTTAGTTCTGTCAATTTTTATTAAGGCTAACAGAATACCATAAAAAAAAGTGTCAATTTGAAATAAGGCATTTCTCGATAAAATAAGCGTCACCAGTTCATGGTCGCTCGTGTTTTTATTCATATGCAAATAGCCAGCGATACGGAATATTGGAATTGCCACCAGCATAAAAATACCAATTGGCTTTAGGAATTGTTTAGGTGTAAAAAACAAAAAGAAAAAGAAAACTACATAAAACTGTTCTTCAAAACTCATTGACCATAAATGTGGTGTGTAGATGGTGTGTAAAGTCATTTTTTTATCTACCACATACTGCAGTGTTTCCCTGTAATTATAGGTAAAGGTGAGCAGCATTGAACCGTATTGTTTAAATTCTGTGAGCAATCCGTAGTCCGTTTTAAAAACTTTCATGAAGATAAAATATAACACAACCAGCATTGCTAAATAGAAAAAGTATAACGGAAACGTGCGCACAAATCGTTTAAAACAATACACTTTTAGGCATTGCCACATCGTCGTGGTTTTTTCCATGTCTTTCAGCAAGGTCTTGGTAATAAAATACGCAGACATGATAAAAAAACTATGCAACCCGAAATAGGCAATATAAGCAGGCATGTTGTAGGTGGTGAAGCGATAATGTAAAATCAAAATCAGTAAACAGCAAAAACCGCGAATTCCGTCAAAAGACTTGAAGTATGAAATGCTCTTAGGTTGTACAGCGTTTTCGGTTGTCATGAATCCTTTTTAAGCTTCGCAATTAATTTATCTTTCATATTGATGAAATACAATTCATACTTGTAATAACTCAGTTTCGAAAATTGAATGATGGACGTTAAGCAAATAATTAAACAGATTAATTCGTTTAAAAATAGCGGAATTCTCGTTTTCAGAAATTCATACACCAGGAAATACGTCAGGAAAATAAAGATATACTGATAGACGTAAGAACCGAAAGAGAATTTACCGTATTCTACTAAGTGTTTATTCAATAACAACGGAAACTCATTCGTTGTATTAAACACCAGATACAAAAA
The DNA here is from genome assembly GCA_035389165.1 of Chitinophagales bacterium. GTDB lineage: Bacteria > Bacteroidota > Bacteroidia > Chitinophagales > JADIYW01 > JADJSS01. The sequence goes on along the minus strand of DAOORG010000238.1, from coordinate 3,102 downwards.
GGCAAAACAACCAACATTCAGTAATATATCAATATACATGGCAGCACCGCATCTTGCATAAATATCATAACGGGAAATCATTTCGTAAAACGGAATATCAAATCGCTGCTGAATAAAATATAAGTTGATAATTTCCTGCACAATTAATGCCAGAAGAGTAATATAAAAAAGATACCTGATTTTCTTTAATTCCAATTTTGGATACAAGGCAATTAAAATACCGTAAAAGAAGGCATCAAACTGAAAAAAACTATTGCGTATCATGGCAAACCCAATCAGGAAATAATTATCCGTTTGCGTATGTAAATAAAAATAACCCAGAATTCTGATAATTGGAAACGCCAGTATCATGGTAAAACTAAGTCGCTTCAATGATTTTTCAGATAAGAAAAATACTAAAAACGGAATAACAATATAAAACTGTTCCTCCATGGAAATCGACCATAAATGAGGAAACATGTTGGATGTGTTTTGAGTATCATCCACCACGAAAATGGAAATTAAATCTCTGAAATTATACGTGAAAGTAAAAAGCAATAAACCATAGCGTTTTATTTCAGTCAGCACACCATAAAAATCATGGTGGAAGAATAATTTGAAAACAAAGGCAAATAGCATAAATCCGAAAATATAGCCGAAATACACCGGAAAAATTCGGAGTATTCTCTTAATATAAAATTGCTTAAAGAAAAACCCAAAACTCGTTGTTTTTTGTTTGTCTTTCAGTAAGATTTTAGTAATCAGAAAGGCAGACGCCACAAAAAAACTGTGTAAGGTAAAGTTGGCAAGCGTGCTCGGAACCTTAAAATAGGTAAAATGCAAATGCAAAATGAAAATGGAAAATGCCAGCAGGCCTCTTGCACCATCAAATTGTTTGAAATAATTTATTGATTTAACCGGCTCTTTTGTAGTCATAATCTTATTGTCAAAGATAAATAAAAATAGCACAGATTAAATTATCCGTACAAAGTATTTTAGGCTTCGGTAAAATCTATTTTTTGAATTATCTTTGCTATTGTATATGCCTAAAGCCATCGTTACCGGAGCCGCAGGTCACATCGGTTATCATGTGACAAAAGTCTTGTTAGCAAAGCACTATGATGTGCATTTGCTCGTACGTAGTATTAACACAAATATTATTGAATTGCAGGATGCCGGCGCAAAAGTGTATCCTTGCAACCTCTTTGAGACGAACTCCTATGCAGCCATTATAAAAGATGCAGATGTATTGTTTCATCTGGCTGCAGAAAATACGACTTCCATGTCCAATGCGTCTAGAGTATTGGAAAATACCGATAAACTGACACAAACGGTATTGCAAGCCTGCCACGAAAATACGGTTAAAACGGTTATTTATACAAGTTCAGTGGTTGTCATCGGCAGAAGTGCGGATGCAAACCGTCCGTTAACGGAAAAAGATGTGAATCCGTTTGCAGAAAGTCCATATGTTTTAGGGAAAATGCAGGCAGAAAAATTTGTTGCCAATTTTATTCAACAACATAATTATGATATTCGCAGAGTGTATCCATCCTGGGCAGTTGGTGGCAACGACCCAAAACTGACACCACCACATAAAGTCATCAAAGACTTCCTGGAAAAAGGTGCGCCTGTCTATTTTGATGGCGGAATTTCTATTGCAGCCGTGGAAGAGATTGCAAAAGGGCATGTGTTGGCCTATGAAAAAGGAAAATTTGGTGAAACCTATATTCTTTCAGGCGAAAATATCACCTTCAAAAAATTATACGAATTATTGGTAGCAAACAGCCGTCAGAAAATGCCGTTGTTGAAACTGCCAAAATTTGCCATTGTTTTAGCATCCTGGATATTTACCAATATTTTTAAATTATTAGGGAAAGAATTTCCAATAAGTCCGGAATATGCAAAAGCCGTAGTCGGTTCTTTTTCCTGGTATGATTGCAGTAAAGCAAAAAATGAATTAGGATATCAAACACAACCGGTAGAAGAAATTTTGAAGAATGCCGTTACAGATGCCAATAGAAAAATACTAGGCGTTCATTTGTTAGGAAAGAAAACGAGTATTAGCCGTCATTGCGAACAAAGTGAAGCAATCTTAACAGATGGCTTCGTTCCTCGCCATGACGATATCCTGCTTATCACAGGTGTTCCTGGCTGGTTGGGAAATCGAATGATTGATATTTTAATTAATGGCGATAGATTTGGTCATCATCAAAGCAACAGGAAAGTGCGCGTGTTATTAGAACCAAGATTTAAAGGCTTATTGAATCTTCCTGCTAATTATGAAATCGTTTATGCGGATATCACCAACAAGCAACAAGTAGTCGAAGCAGTAAAAAACGTAACGACAGTATTTCATCTTGCCGGAGCTATTTATCCAAAACAAATAGATGTACTGTATAAAGTTAATGAAGAAGGCACCAAGAATTTAGTGGATGCCTGCATCGAAAATAACGTGCGCAGAATCTTATTTATGTCTACAGATTCTACTTGTGGACACGGAACGGATGCTCAGCCTGTTTTTGACGAAAATACAGAAGCAACACCTTATAAAAATTATGGTAAAAGCAAATATCTGGCAGAAAAATACATTTTAGATAAAACGAAAGAAGGAAAAATTGATGGTACTTCGTTGCGAGGTTTTTGGTTCTTTGGTCCGTTTGCACCGGCACGACAGCTGACTTTTGTAAATATGTTTCACTGGCCGCGACAAATTGTTTTTGGAAACGGAAAAAATTTACGCAGCATCTCACATACAGATAATACTATAGAAGCATTTTTTCAGGCAGAGAATAATCCGGCTACTTTCGGCAACTGGTACTGGATAGGCAATGACCAACCGCATCCGAATGTAGATGGCATTTACACCGCAATTGCCAATGCATTAGGCGTTCCCTACAAACCGTTTTATATACCTAAAATAATGTGCCGCGGCTTTGAATTGTTCGATGATATTTTGGGAAAATTTAATTACCTGCATCCAACTATCCATGCTGCCGGAAAATTCGATTACGACATCGCCGGAAATATTGATAAAGCAAAAAGAGATTTCGGCTACGAACCAAAAGTTACGCTAGAAGATGCAGCGAAAGAGCTGAAAGAATTGACTGCGTGAATTTAATTTCA
>DAOORG010000237.1:0-4237 GCA_035389165.1 Chitinophagales bacterium | reverse complement strand
ATATAAGAAGTTCTTTAAAAGAAAAGAATTAAGTTAAGGTAGAAAACTTAAGTTTTCTTTATTTGCAAAATATATTTTTCTTGATATTGCGCTAGATACTTAAGTTCCTTATGTGGTTAAAAAATTACATCATCAAACCTTCGAAGTAAGATTTTTGAAGCAGGAAAAACGTCTTAAGGTTTCTATTGTATTTGCCACTGAATAAGAAACGCAGGTTCATCCGAAAAAAGAAGTAAATAATATTGAACCATCCGTAAAAATTACGATGCTTTTTTAAATAATAAACATGATTTCTGGTAAACAAATGAATGTAGAAATCATTGAATTTGAATTTTTTTGCACTGCCTTTCTTCATATTAGACAATCCGCCAACTTTGTGATAAAACTGAATGAATGGATAATAATAGAGTTGGTGTTTTCCATGTTTGTAGATGCGATAAAAGAAATCGGTATCATCGTAATAAGCAAAATATTTTTCATCCATCAATCCAATATCTTCTACTACTTCTTTCTTCAACAACACGCAGCATGTTGGTGCGTAGTTCATTTTCTCAATTTGGTCAAACTGTCCGTTGTCTTCCTGTTGAATGCCGATGTGATGCGTCATGCAGCCTTCGCTTTCCTTAAATTTCGTGCCGGCCCACCAGATTAAATTTGTTTCCGGATGGTACATCATTTTTGGTGCAATAAGGCTACAGTTTAATGCTGTGAGTTGTTGCGATAATTTTTCGAGTAAGGTATTTTCAAATTCGACATCGTTGTTGATGATTAATAATTCATCACAACCATCTTTCATAGCTTGCACAATTCCCTGATTATTGCCTTTTGCCACACCTACATTTTGCGTATTTGCAATAATGACAATTCGATTGTCAGAATATTTCTTTACAAGTTCCAAGGTGTTGTCGGAAGAAATATTATCGATGATGTAAAGGATGAAGTTGGTGTGCGTCTGGTTTAGTACACATTGCATAAACGGCTCAATCACATGCGCGCTGTTGTAAGTAATGGTAACTAAGCCGATTTTTTTCATCTGTATAAATTAGTTGTTTTTAATGATGCAGATGGAATTCGCATAGTATTTATTCGGGTCAGTGTGAAGCCTTCTCATGCTCATTTCATAATTATTTCATCAATCCTTTGCTTTTTAATTCGGATAGCGATTGTTCGTATTTATCTTCTGCCGGAGATTGTTGATTTACCCAATTACAGAAAAGTTTTAAACCAGTTTCAAAATCAACAGTTGGTACAAAGCCTAGCTTTTCTTTTATCAATGTAATATCCGCAAAATTGTGACGAATATCGCCTTTGCGGTATTGTCCGGAGATTTCTAACGGAATTTGGATTCCATAATTTTTTATCAGCGATTCTGCTACTGTTATTACATTGGTGGCAATTCCGGTGCCTACATTAAACACCTGATAATTGGCTTCCTGTTTTTCTATACCTAATATAGTTGCCAGCACCACATCATCTATAAATACAAAATCACGGCTTTCTTTTCCGTCTTCAAATATATTGATGGATTTTTGTTGTTTGATGCGTGTGGAAAAAATAGATAAAATTCCTGTGTACGGATTCGTAAGCGATTGACCTGGTCCGTATACATTTTGATAGCGGAAAGCAACACATGGAATACTCAGCGACTCACAGCAAATCATCAAGGCCTGTTCCTGATGGTATTTTGTCAATCCATAAATGGATTTTGGTTGAATGTTGCTTTGCTCATCAGTGGCAATGACTTCTAAAAATTCCGTTTCATCCAAAGGATTACGCAATTCAAAAATGCCGTTTTCCAAATCAGTTTCTTTTCTGTCTTTCGGATAGAAAAACTGTTGTAGTTTTTCAGAGAAATATTTTCCTTCACCATATACGGCACGCGAGCTGGCTACAATTACTTTCTCAATCGTATGTTGAGTATTCGTCAAATAATCTAAAAAGATGGCTGTACCGGATACATTCACGTTGGTATAACGCTCAATTTCGTACATACTTTGTCCGGTGCCGGTTTCTGCAGCAAAATGTACTACAATGTGTTGATTTTCCAGTGCTTTCTGCCAGTCAGATTTATTGGTCACATCTCCTTTAATAAAATGCACCTTATCTTTTATAGATTGGTATAATGGAGAAGACTGTTCCGGATTTTCGCCGTGAATTTGCGGATGTAAACAATCTAGTACGGTAATGCGATAGCCTTTCTGCAGCAATTGCAAAGAAAGATTAGAACCAATAAAGCCGGCACCACCGGTAATGAGAATATTTTTCAACTATGTTTACGTTTGAATTCAGTCAAAATTAGCGAAAAAAGTGCAAACTAAAAATTAAGCTCTGGCTATCATTTTTAAGGTGTGCCAGAAAGTGGAACGGTAAAAATTATTTTGTAAAAAAAGTTTCTTGCGCTGTAAACCACTTGTATTCTCTAATTGAATAAACTTGTTTAATATTTCAAGTTTGTCTTGGGTTATATTATTTTCCACTCTTTCTTTTAGTGCTTTTGCCTGATTGACGCGTATGGAAATAAAATACTCGTATTGATCTTTAGACCAAAAATTAGTTGAGAAACGTTTTAATTTATCGGAAAGAGTGTTTTTTTTCCGGGTAACATTTTGTGCATGATTCCTGAGCAGTATCAACGGTTCTTCTATGTAAGCCGATTTTCCGCAAGCTGCAGCTATTAATGCCATCCAATGATCGTGTAAAATAGCTTCTTTAGGAATCGGTACAGCCAAATTGCGCATGGCTTTGTTGATGACCATGGTGCAGCCGTGCGGAATATTTTGTATCAATAAACGGTTTAACGTGCAATAATCAGGATGTAACAACAATTTACTCCAAACCGAATTATCTGTGATGTTTCCGGCTTCGTCAATAGCTTTCATGTCAGTAAAAATGTAACACGGAGCTTTATCATTTCCATTCTCTAAAGACTGTATTTTTTGCAGTGATTTTTCAATTTTATGTTTCACCCAAATATCATCCTGATCGCAAAAGAAAATATAATCAGCAGCAGCGTTTTCTAATAAAATTCCAAAATTTTGAGTAGCGCCTACATTTTTAAAACTGTCTTGCAATAAGGTTATTTTGTTTGGAAATTTCTGATTGTATGCTTCAATAATCTGTACAGTATTATCTGTTGAACCATCATCTCTTATTAGTATTGTAAAATCCTGAAATGTCTGATTAAACAAACTGTCCAGTTGTTCGCGCAGGAAACGAGCTCCATTGTAGGTGGCCAATAATATTTGTACGGAAACTTGCATTATAAATTATCGTATCCTAATTGCTGCATCAACGGTTTGTTTTTTAGTTGCTGATAGATTTGCAGATATTCCTTGTTATTTAAAAAGGCATAAGCACGCTCACTTTTTATGGTAGAAATTTCTTTTTGAAGATTTTCGTTAGTTGGTGTTAATCCGGCGAATGCAGCCAGTTGCTGCAGGTTTTCCAAGGGTTTTTCTAAAAAATCCTCGTATTTGATTTCTATATAATCTGCATACTTGTTTTTTAAAGAAAGTGCAGTGCTTACATATTGTTCCCAAAGATTATATCCTTCTTCAATACTGGTCAAAGGAAAATTCTGGTGAAAATCTTTGCTGATTAAGAAATCTCGTTTCAGTTTCTTTTTCCAGTTCCATTCAAATTTATTTTTCAAGGCTAAATCGCGCTCGATATAACTGGATACAGAATCAATCGGATTTCTGTAGATATGAATCACTTTCGGATTTGGAAAAACAGATGACCAAAAATCAATGGTAAATGTATTTTTCGGATCTTTCCATCCATACGGAAAATCGACATCTTTAATATTCTTGAAGGCATTGGCCTGTTTTCCCAGGAATTGTTTTCGTTTTCCGGATTGCACAAAATGTTCCAGCGATTCCAAAATCACTTTTCTGCAAGCAGGATTGGAATAGCGTAAATTATATGGTTTTTCCGGAGTTGCCGTATGCAGGTTAAAAATCCAGTTATTGATATGCCAGAAGAATAGCGCTTCATTATTGACTTCCTTTTCAGCACCAACAAACAAGCCCAGATTTTCCAGCATTTTGGTAATCATGGTGGTACCGCTGCGGTGCATACCAAGGATAATAACAGGCGATTGATACATTTTACGAATTTACGTTAACTTTGGAAAAGTTATAATCTTTTCTAAAGTTATTATGCCGGATATTTTATTTGAAGACAATCATATTATTGCAGTGAATAAACGCAGCGGAGATATTGTGCAGGGCGACGA
>DAOORG010000236.1:0-4266 GCA_035389165.1 Chitinophagales bacterium | reverse complement strand
TAAGTCGGGTCGTAATCATTGGTAGTAACAACTGCACGGCTGCCACCTGGGTCTGTCTGGCTGTTTTTATAAGCAGTAGTGGTTAATGGCTGCCCTTTAGAATTGTAAGTATAAAACGTTGCTTTAGAGCAGGCAGGCTGCCCATTGTAACTATTTGAACTAGTTACTTGCTCCGGTAAGTAAGGCATCCAACTGCCGTTATTTAAATATTGATTTACAGAAGTGGTACTGGTTTGTTTCACCACATTAGCTACTGTCTTAATGGTTTCTGTAGAGCTCGTAATATTGCCATCGTCATTCATGTTTATATCGGTCACTACTTTGGCATCTGTCACATTATTAATAGCTGTTGTTTGAGTGGTTTTTAATAAGTAACGTTTGTTGCCAAAATTGGTAACGGTATATAAAGGCATTGTCATCTGCGTAAGCAATGTTGCAGGTGTAGCAGCATAATAGGTTTTAGATCCTGTAGCACCAAATAAATAAAAGGTAGGGTCAATAATACTATTGGTTTGCTCGCTTGTAAGTGTGGTTAATTCATCTTTGGTTTTAAATGTCTTAAAACCCAAACCACCTTTTATGGCGTGCAGTACTGCATCGGCATAGCTATATTCTGTGTAGGTTGTATTACCCACAGCCATATTTCCGGTGCCATTAGGTGTTATCATTCTGTATACTTTAAACGCTTTGGGCACATAGGTGCGCAACGGATAGGTTTCTGTAGTAGCTAAAGTATAAATACCAGAGGTTTCTGTACACAATTTATATTGAAATTCGGTTTCACGTTCATAGCCGTCTTTCACCTTTGTTAGCAGTCGTTCCTGTGCTTTTGGTTTTATAAAATTTATGTAAAATGCACCGGTGCCACCGGCAAGTGTATCCATTATATCATCTCTGCCATCACCATTAAAATCTGCTACAGAAAACGGCCGGTAAGTTACTGGAAACGAAAACGTATGTGGCTCTCTTAAAAATTTTGTACCATTGCTGTAATAAATAACCATATTGTGTGTAGTACTTACTAAATAATAATGCAAAATATCGCTTTTGCCATCGCCGTTAAAATCGCCTGTTAAAAAAGATTCTTCACCAATTCTTAGTTTCAGAGTATCAATTGCTTCGCCTAAGGTAAGTGTGTAAGCAGCAGATTGGTGCCTGCCTGTAGAGTATCTTATTTTGGCTGTAGTAGGCGCTCCAATTCCTGGCTGTATAAACACATCTGTTTTGCCATCGCCGTTAAAATCCCCGGTGTGTTTTGTAAAATCAAGGGTATTGGTAAAATTACTTGCAATCTCTATGGCTTCATATTCATTATTGTTAGAATCATGTACTATATTATATACTCTCTTTACTTCAGAACCTTGTGCCTGACAGGTGTAATCAAAATTGTTTACACTTTTTATTATTATATCGTCTTTGCCATCAGCATCAAAATCATTTATACTCACATCATTTGCAAAAGAAACATTGCTACCCAGGCAATTGTCATAAATAGAAAAAGGATAACTACTGATAAATTTATTGTAAGTATTTAATGCCGGCATATGTAATTTTGTTGTATTATCTACACCGCTGGTTGTTATCCAGTCTGTTCTGCCGTCACCATTAAAATCGCCGGTTAAAAAATAATTAGACACATAAATATCACCTAAATAAGTAGTAGTCATATTGAGTGTATAATCCTGCAAGGTAAATGCTGTAGCAGCAGCATTTCCATATAATACATAAGCACCAAATAGCCGGTTAGTAAGTATAGCCGATTTTCCACGTTTCACAATTGTTATATCTTTTTTGCCGTTGCCATCTACATCTGTCACCTGTATATCTACATATAAACTACAAACAGTTCCACTTATACCATTCCAAAAAGTAGTAGTCGGAAATGTACCACTGGCTGATGCTGTGCTTGGAAATGCAGAGCCAGCCGTATTTCTTAAGTATACTCTGTAATCGCTGTATTTTTTGGGATAGCTTCCTGTTATGGTATAGTAAGCAACAAATAGATCATCCAAACCATCGCCGTTAAAATCGCCTGGAAATAAATCTGCTAATTTTCCGGCTTGCGCCATACTGTAGTTTTCAGACACATTGGTAGTTGGTGTGTTACCGTATTTAAAAACAGTAGAATTTAATGCTGCTGGTGTACCTAAGTTATCATAGCCTGTTTCTATCACTTCATTCAAATAGGAATACAAACCATCATCTCCGTAATTAAATTCATATCTTCTTACTTGAAATCCTTCAGAAAATACATCAATGCTTTGTAATTTATTTTTTTTAAATTGTTCCTCAATAGTACTGCTACCGGCTTGCATTGCATAAAATACATTTTCATCTATTCTGGTAGTATAGTTAAATTGTATTTTGTTTGGTTCTATTCCAGACAAACTTGAGTTTTTAGTATACAATATTTTGTCCAGAACTTTTTCGCCATTTGGTGTCGTTAAGTAAACATACTCTATATAATTACCATAATTATCAGTTGTTTTGCTCAAATACCATTTTACAGGCACACCAGTAGAAGTAGTTAATTTAGAATCGGAAGTAATACCGTATTCCATTTTTATACCAGATTTGGTAAGCACCGTAAAAGAAGCTGGTGCGCTTGCACTACTTGCAGTTATTTTATTAAACGATTCAGATTCTGTTCTAAATTCTGTATTTCCTGAAACAGGAATTAGTCGCATACCATCAAATAAATACGGATTATTGGTATCTATGTAATCAGGTGCAGTAACATTCTCGTTGTATAGGTTTTTTGTATCGTATGTAATTACAGAATAAGCACCCAAACCCCAGCCATAGCCTAATAATCCGGCACCGGAACCGGAACTATAATTAATACTAACGCTTGGGTTCATGCCATTTATTCCACCAGGCGTATATATTGGTATAGAATAATTTGCAGTTCCACTTAGTGAAACATTGCCACCACCGGAAACTACACCAACAGGTTTTCCATATTCAATAAATTTACTGTTTAGGTTAGCATCCGTAAGCATGGCTTGTCCAAAAGCGGTAGTAGTAATAAGTAATACGAGTATAAAATTATATAGCTTATTCATGTATGTTGTTTATAGTTTTATAATTTTTTGTACAAATGGCTTTGCTGTATTATAGTTAACTACTACAGTATAACTACCTGCTGCAAAATCACAGGTCTTTATAATATTATGCGATGTGGTAATGTCAATATCTTTAAAAATCAAATCACCATTCATATCATATATTTCCATTGTAGCTACTTTTTCTAAAACTGGCAACGACAATATAAAATATTCGCTCACTGGGTTTGGATAAGCTTTTGGTTCAGATACTTGTACTATTTCTGTTATTGCTTTTTCAATAATAGTATCTTTTGTATTTAATGTTGTATCTCTCAACCGCTCGCCACAAGTAGAAGTAAATGCTACTGTAAGGCGGTTACCGGTTGCATCGTAAGTAAACAAGTAAGATTTATTTGCTTTCACATTCAGATGTATGAGAATAAAAGCAAGAAAGATTAAAGCAGGTGTTATTTTTTTCATTTAGATGATTTTTGTTATGCGAGTTTGCAACAATTGCATAATATTAGTTTCAGAAAAATGTGCAGTAAAGTAAATGAAGTGCTTTAAGAGCAAACTAGACAAACTAAAATGCAAAATGTAATTTTATATTTATTAAATATTTTCTTAAAGCAGCCGATAAAATTTTTCGCAAAAAATGCTGTTATTAATAGATACTTTTTCAAATTATTAAGATTCAAATATATTGCTTGTGTTTTATACAAACAAGAGTTCACAAAAAAAACATACTAAAATTTATCAACAATCGATAGTTAATAATTAATGTTTTAACATTTAAACTAAAATATAAGAACAGCTTGTTAAAAAAAACTTCTGTATCCAATTATTTAAAAAGTGGCCCTATCAGTATCTAAAATACAAGAAGAACAATGCTAGGTCAAAAAGTACAATTTATTTTATATTATATTTTTTATTAATACACCATAAACAGGATACATTAATGGGAAATGCAATTGATTAACAATCTAACAACAATAAGTATAGAGTTAATAAGCTTGATAAAAAACACCATTCACCTTAAAAAAAAACTTACAATTTTAAAAATGAGGAGGCTATATAGATATTTTAATATAATGTGTAATTATTTAACTCCTACCAAAAATAACAATCTGTTTGTTTGCTGATCAAGTGAGAAATAGTCAGAATGACAAAAGAGAATTTATACTCGGCACCCGGATAATTTTTATTCAAATTATATTCA
>DAOORG010000235.1:0-4282 GCA_035389165.1 Chitinophagales bacterium | reverse complement strand
CCAACTTCAGGAACGACGATTCCATTTTTAATACTTCTGCTTTCTTTGAAACCATTGGCAGCAGATGGATTGCCGACAATTTTATTAAATGATAATTGTTTTCCAGGTGGAATTATAAGATGGTTTATTTTTTCTGTTGCGAGTAGAAGATTTTCAATTTTATGTTGAACATACTCGTTGGTTACTATTGATTGTTCTAATGTTTGCCTGACTGGTAATACAGTTTTTTTTCCATTTGCAGATACATATTTCAGGATATTTAAAGTGAGTATATCTTTTATGGAAAGCATACTTACTTTGAGAAATACCTTTACGGATGGCGGTATGTACTGCTTCAGCTTCATTTCTTTTTTGCAAGAATACAATAGTAGGACGAAAATCTTTTTAAAAATGAAGAACATAAAAATATATCCAACCATAAAAAGTAGTTTCGAAAGAAAGTTGGAATTCTGTGAATCGGAAAAAATAAAATACCGTTGTATGTTGTGATTTCAAATTGATGACCAATTTCTTTTTCTATTTCATTTATGGAATAAGAAGTATTGGCGTGCCAGCCTTTTTTTGTTGGCTTTCTCTTTTTAGATAGAATATCAAAAATAAATAATCCGTTATCCGTAAGTTTTTCATGTATTAGAGTTGCCATCTGCTTAAATTCTGCAGGTGTTAAATGCATGATAACATGAAAAGAATAAACTGCGGAAAGTGAATTTTCTTTTATATCGAGATGATTATTTTGAATTAAATGGAATTTTTTTTCAGGATTTTTTTGCTTTGCAATGGATAACATTGCTTCACTTATATCGGCACCGATGTTTGCAAAGTTGGTCAATCTGCCTGTGCCGCAACCGTAATCCAGAATGAATTTCTTATCAATGCCATCTAACCATTTATGTAGAATTATACGTTCTTCGGTATCGATAAATTTACCGTATGAATTAGCAAATCTGTCATGGTCGTAATCGGTTGCAATTGAATTGTAGTATTCTTTTACTTCATTCATTTCTATAAAAATAAAAAAGACTTGCAGATATTCTGCAAGTCTTTCATTTATTAACGTATTATCTTAGAAATTCTTGATAATAGCATCACCAAATTCAGAACATTTTAGTAACGTTGCGCCTTCCATTAAACGTTCAAAATCGTATGTAACCGTTTTATTGATAATTGCTTTTTCCATTCCTTTAACAATTAATTCTGCTGCTTCAATCCAGCCTAAGAATTCAAACATCATTACACCGGATAAAATGACAGAACTTGGATTTACTTTATCCAGATTAGCATATTTTGGTGCTGTTCCGTGTGTAGCTTCAAAAATTGCCATACCTGTCAGGTAGTTGATATTTGCACCAGGTGCAATTCCAATACCACCAACTAATGCAGCTAATGCATCAGAAATGTAATCGCCGTTTAGGTTTAAAGTAGCTACTACATCAAACTCATCCGGTCTTAAAATAATTTGTTGCAGGAAGTTGTCTGCAATGGCATCTTTGATGATTAATTTGCCATCCGCAATCGCTTGTTTTTGAGCTGCATTTGCTTCTTGCTGACCTTCTTCCGCTAAAATTTTATCGTATTGAGCCCATGTAAATACTTTGTCGCCATATTCACGTTCTGCTAATTTATAACCCCATTCTTTGAATTTACCTTCTGTAAATTTCATAATGTTTCCTTTATGTACTAAGGTTACGCTTTTGCGTTTATGTGCCAATGCATAATTTAATGCAGCACGAATAAGACGCTCAGAACCTTCTAACGATACCGGTTTGATACCCAAAGAAGATGTTTCCGGAAACCGTATTTTGTCGCCTACATTCATTTCTGTTTGCAGGAAGTTCATTAGTTTCTTGCATTCGTCTGTACCTTGTAACCATTCTATACCGGCATAGATATCTTCAGTGTTTTCACGGAAAATTACCATATCTACCTGCTCAGGAACTTTTGAGTTGGACGGAACGCCGTCAAAATAACGAACCGGACGAACGCAAGCGTATAAATCCAGTAATTGACGTAACGCCACGTTTAATGAACGAATTCCACCACCAACTGGTGTTGTTAATGGACCTTTAATCGCAATAAGATTTTCTTCAATTACTTTTAAAGTCTCATCAGGTAACCAGGAGCCTGTTTGTTTGTATGCTTTTTCACCGGCTAATACTTCTTTCCAGTGTATTTTTCGTGTTCCGCCATATGCTTTTTCTACCGCTGCATCCATAACACGCACGGATGCTTTCCAAATATCTGGTCCAATTCCGTCTCCTTCTATAAATGGAATAATTGGTTCATTTGGCACATTCAGGTGCCCGTCTTTCATCGTAATTCTTTCTGCTGACATAAATATTATTTAATAGGTTTTATATACCAATCGGAAAACTGATATACTTTAATTTTTTGACGTTGCAAATATAAGCAATATTCAGTGCTTTAACATAAAGTTTACAGAGATTGTTTAAAGAAATTGACAGTATTTAACCAAAAAACAAACAATTTTTAGTCAAGAAAATATCTAAACCAATAAAATAAGATTTAATAAGGTATTTTTAGTTTGGAATGAAATATAAGGCAATGAAACAATTTTTTTATCTGGTTTTTTTGACACTATGTACAATGCCGTTGATGGCAGAGCAACAGCTTAAAATAATGGCGTGGAATATTTTTATGGTGCCACCTGTTATTTTTAAATCTTGCCAGTCGGAAAGAGCTTTGCTTATAGCAGATTATATTAAATTAATGGATGCAGATATTGTTGTGCTGGAAGAGAGTTTTATGAAATCTACCCGCGAAGTGATAAATGAAAAATTAAACTCAATCTATCCATATCAGTCTTCCATCACGAAATCAGGGTTGTTAAAAACCAACAGTGGTATTTGGATTTTAAGTAAATACCCAATTACTAAACAGGATTTTATCAGGTACAAAAAGAAAAAAGGGTCTGATATTTTTGCCAGGAAAGGAGCAACTTTTACTGAAATACTCGTTGATGGAAAAAAAGTGCAAATTATTGGTTCACATACTCAAAGTTTACCAAAATATAAATCTACCAGAGCTTTGCAATTTCAACAACTCAAAACGACTATGCTGGATAAATATTTTACCGATTCCATTCCACAATTGGTAGTTGGTGATTTAAATTGTAACTATTATGACACTTCAGAATATAATAGCATGTTACAATTGCTGGATGTGCTTCCGGCAAATTTCTCCGGTGAAAAATACAGCTGGAACGGACTCGAAAATGATTTAGCACATACGTTTTCTGAACGAACATTGGAAACGTTGGATTATGTTTTATTGCGAAAACGCCAGGAATCGCTCGCTGAAATTATTTCAACGGAAATTACTAAACCATACAGTGATTCCTGCATTTGTAACAAGAATTTTCATTACCTGTCTGATCACCATCCTGTTGTTGCTGTTGTCAGACTGAAATAGTTTTGCTGTTTTATTTTCTGAAAACCTTATGCTAATTTATTTATCTTTGTACAGATGCAAAATCCAAATTTAGATGCTACCGGTGATTTCTTATCCAAAACCGAAAAGGAACTGGAAAAAGTACTGCGTCCGCAAGCATTTGAACAGTTTTCCGGTCAGCCGCAAATTATTGAAAATCTGAATATTTTTATTCAGGCGGCAAAACAACGTGATGAAGCACTAGATCATGTTTTGTTACACGGACCGCCTGGTTTAGGTAAAACAACCTTGTCAAATATAATTGCAAATGAGTTGGGTGTGGAAATGAAAACCACATCTGGTCCTGTGTTGGAAAAACCCGGTGATTTGGCTGGACTACTGACGAATCTACAACCTAATGATGTATTATTTATAGATGAGATTCATCGCTTAAATACAACGATAGAAGAATACCTGTATTCTGCGATGGAAGATTACAAGATTGACATCATGATAGATTCTGGACCGAGTGCACGAAGTATACAGATTACGTTGAATCCTTTTACGCTGATTGGCGCAACCACACGTTCCGGTTTACTCACAGCGCCGTTGCGTGCAAGATTTGGTATCAATTTCAGGCTGGAATATTACAATAAAGAAGTACTGAAGAAAATCATTAAACGATCATCATCCATTCTAAATACAGAAATTGATGAAAAAGGTGCCACAGAAATTGCCATGCGCAGTCGCGGAACACCAAGGATTGCAAATGCTTTGCTGCGACGCGTGAGAGATTTTGCGCAAATTAAAGGCAATGGAAAAATTGACCTGGAAATAGCGAAATATGCTTTGTCGCAATTAAATGTAGATGAACATGGTTTAGATGAAATGGACA
>DAOORG010000234.1:0-4284 GCA_035389165.1 Chitinophagales bacterium | reverse complement strand
TAGTTAACAAGTCGCAAGTATTTTTCTACTAAATTTTTATAAAATGGCTTTAAATCTGGTGGAACCGTTTGATAAAGTTCCAGCGCAGCCTTGCGTTTTTGCAGGTATTCTTCCAGATTTGGCGGTAATTTTCGTGGTATTTCTATGGCAGATTTTGACTGACGCTTATCATCTTCTTCCTGATCGCGTTTTGCTTTTTCAAACTCTAACAATCTGGTTTCTATCTCTTTATGTCTTTTTAAAGTTTCCGGATTGAGTTTTTTGGTGACTAAATCTTTCTCAATTTCGTCCATTTTTTTAATCATTTCATCGATGCCACCGCTGCCATCATCGCCTTTTTTCTGGTTTTGGCTCATTTGTTCCTTCATCTGGCGCAATGCTTCTCGAATAGCTGCTTGTTTTTGAACGGCATCCGCAAAATCTTTACCCATTTTTTTCGGATCCTGACCTTGTTTCATGCCTTCCTGCATTTTTCCAAGTTGCTCGCCGAGTTTCTTTTGCAGTTCGCTCATAGACGGTTTTTCGCCTTCGCCACCCGGTTTTTTGCAGGCACCGCTGCCAGGTTTTGACTGGTTTTGCTGTTGTTGCAGATTATCTAAAGATTCGCTCAGCATCAGCGCTAAATTATTGGTCGATGTCATCACCATCTGCTGTGCCACACCGGCAGTCGGTTTTATGCGTTCTTCTAGATTATCCAGCGCTTTTTTCATTTCGCGGTTAATCTTATACATTTCATCAGAAATAAAAGTTTGCAGTTGAAACTGGCGTTTACCAAGTGCCTGCAGACTATCGCCGATTAATTTGGCATCGTCGCGCAGGTCGTATTGTTTCTGCATGATTTGCGTGTATTTCGGACTTTCCGTTTCGGTTTTCTTCAGATCATTCATGAGTTGTTCCTGGTCGAAGGAAAGTTTAACCAGATTTTCCAGCAACTGACGAATCATTTTGATGTCTTCTGCAGCCTGATCCTGTTGCATTTTATCCAGTCCGGATTTCATTTTCTGTGCCATTTTCTGCATTTTTTGTGCAGATGATTTCTGAGATTTGGAAGCTTTGTCGTTTTGCTGCTGTTCTAATTCATCGCTGCTTTTTTCCATATCTTTTTTGATGTCTTCCGCATCTTCCTGATTTTCCTTAGTGTCTAATTTGTTGTCGTTTTCTTTGTTAAATTGTTCCAGTTGTTTCAGGTCTTCTTTAACAGCATCCATTTTCTTATTCAGGTCTTCCTGTTTTTTTTGCAGTTCTGATGAAGGTTGCTCTTTGTTCTTCGTTTGTTCAGCCAGTTTTTCCTGTTCTTTAGAAAGCTCATTCAGCTTGTCAATAGTTTCCTGTGCTTTTTGTTCGAGCTGCAATTGTTTGAACAATTTCTCCATTTTATCCAGTTCGGATTTCAGGTCTTTGTTGCTCAATTCCATTTTATCGAGATTCTCAAAAGTGTTTTTTTGTTCCATCTTCTTCAGGATATCTTCAATCTGCTTCATCAAATCTTTCATTTCATCACTCAGCATATCGTTCATCATTTCCTGGAGTTTTTCCTGTTTCTTCAGGATTTCTTCGTCCGGTTTTTTAAACTCATCCTGATTTTTCAGATTCTCTTCATACTTATCTTTTATTTCCTGCAATTCTTTCGCCAGTTCATCGTGTTTTTTCTGAATGTCTTCCAGTTGTTTTTTATCTTCCCAGGAAAGCGTTTTCTTGCTCAGGATTTTTTCTTTCATTTCTTTGATTTGTGCAGCCAGTTTTGCCGCATCTTTTGCTGCTGCCGACAAATCATCTTTTATATCTTCATTATTTTGATATTCCTGTTTTTCCAGTTCTTTAACACTTGGTTTTTCGAAAACGAAAGCCTGAGATTTGGTTGATTTCGGACCGGAAACGCCATCGTTGTCAAATATTTCAAAATAATAGTCCATTTTTTCACCGCTTTTCAAATTGTATTTTGAAAAATCAATCTGAAAATTAAAATCGGAAATGGATTTATTTGCAAGAGGCAATTGTTGTTTTTTTGCAGCGGTAATTGTTCCTTTTTCATCTTTAACAACGTAGTGAAATTCTAAACGCGACAACCCGTAATCATCGGAAACTGCGCCTAAGAAAATGGCAAAATCTTTTTGAACCTCATCCTGAATTTGTTCAACGCTGATGCTTGGAAAATTATCAGGCGTGGCAGCAATCGTAAATGAAACAGAATCACCTTTGTCTACTTCGCTATTGGAAACCATCACAGTGTAGCGTGTATCTTTAATAATTTTTTTAGAGAAAGTAAATTTGTCTTTTCCGTTTTTAGTAGAAGAAAACGTTTGTCCGTCGATGCTGATTTTCACATCGTCTGTGCCTGATGTTTCAAAATCCCAGTTGACCAAAGTGCCTGCCGGTACAATCAAATCTCCGGTGTTTTTGATGGTTTCATTTTTTTTGCTGGTGTAAGAAGGATAAACCAGATTCGTTGCAAAGTTAGCAATCATTGGTTTTTTCAAGACGCGAATGTCGTGTTCATCGCTATTGAAATCATTGGCAGAAAAATAAAACCGCGTATTTTTTTGCACGTTGGTAAAGCGATATGAAAATTTATCCGGTGCCGTTTTTTCCATTTTATAATTTTTGCCATCTTCATTAATGAACACTTCGTTGGGTAAGGTTTTCCCTTTGATGGCTAATTTTATTTCGATGTCTTCATATTGCAGCATCTTTAAATTCTTGTTCTCTAACACAAAATCGAACGGTGCTTTTTTTGCAAATGTTTTATTCGGATTCAATAAACGCGTGCTGCTTTCTTTTAGCACGTTTGGTGCAGCAATCAATAAAAACAACAAAACAAAAAGCGGTGGCAATGCATATTTCAGGTATTTTCTGTTTTCATTTAAATTAATAGCATTAGAAAACGGAACGAGTTTGATAGCCTCTGTTTTTTGATGAATGCTCGCTTCAATTAACTCTTTATTGTAAGCATTTTGAGATTGCTGTTTCAGTTGTAAGATATTCAGCAGTTTATCTTTTACATCGCTAAAATGTTTTCCAATAATAGTTGCCGCTTGCTCGTGAGATATTTGTTTGCCGAGTTTTAAAAAATGTATTAACGGTTGTGCCACTAAAAAAACGAGTGCCGTTGCAGAAGTTGCGATAAAGCCGAATAATAAAAATTTTCGTACAGCAGAAGAAAGGTAAAGTTGATATTCAAACAGAGAAATGAATAAAAAAAAGCCGAGTAATAAACCAACGAACAGCAAAGTGCCGCGCAGCAATTTATTCAGATAAAATTTCCGGATAAATGCATCGAGTTTTTGAATGAGTAATTCGTAGTTGGTATTCATTGTTAAAAATAAATATAGAGAATAGTTAGACTACTCACTGCAAAAATTTTGTTATTTTATTCTAAAATGGTCAGGTATTTTATTTTCCTGGTGTTGGCACAAAATAAACTTCGGAAAAATCGCAGACAATCAGGCTACAATTTCCAATAATAAGTTTCCATCTACTTTTAATCTTTGGTGCATAGCAGATAAAAATGAAACGCTTGGCTTACGTTTATGATGAATGATTTCAGATAATTTGGTTTCGGTTATACCAAGTAATTTTGCCATTTCCTTTTGCTTCAATTTTTTCTCAAACATTTTTAATTCCAAAATTCCATCTATTGTTTTAGGCATTGGAATAGAATAATGTGTTTTCTCATACTTATTTACAGCAACACTTAATTCATTTAATTGAGTGCTCTCTTTTGTTGTTAACTTTTCAAAACCACCTTTTTTAGTAGCTTTTTGAAGAAGTAACTCAATTTTCTCTGTAGTTGTTTTATATTCTTTTTCGTTCTTTATCATAGTAATATTTTATATCGTTGTACAATCTATTTTATCGTATTCTTTGTGTGTGCCTATAAATCTTATATACAGCGTTCGTGTGCTGAAATGAATCATTGCAACTAAACGATATTTATTGCCACCAATATTAAAAACATATCTGTCGTTTCCTACAAAATCAACATCGTTATATGTATCACGTATCTCAGATAAATTACTCCAATTAGCTATTGTTACAATATGATACCATCTTTCTAAAGCATCTTTTGCATGTTTATTGCTGTCCTGATATTGCTTAATAGTTTTATAGGTAATAACTATCATTAGTTAAAGATAATATAAAATTATCAAAAACAAAATAAAATTATCAAAATTGAAATTTATGAATGCTATTTTCCCGGTGTTGGCACAAAATAAACTTCGGAAAAATCGCGTTGTTCCATCGCATTTTGCGGACAGTTTCTCACGTTTGGCTGCAATAAACGAT
>DAOORG010000233.1:0-4297 GCA_035389165.1 Chitinophagales bacterium | reverse complement strand
GTTGTTAAATCGATTTAACCCTTCGTTAAATAAATAACCTGAAAGTGTATTTAATGGTGTAGAAAAATTCTTCTGTTTTTTAGGATTTAATTCCAGCTCATATGCTTTCATGTAAGCATCTTTTGAATCAAAAAGACAATTTGGATTTTGTGTATAATACAGTTTTGTTTCGTAAATCTGTTTGTACACATCACCTTTCGTTGTCCAGGCATCCACGCGTTTTTGAATTTCTGCATCCATTAAGGCTGCGTCGATATCTTTTTTCGCTTCCATTACTCTACCATCTTGCAGGTTTAATTGTGCAGATGTAATTTTTCCTTTTTGAGCAAAGGTGTGTTGAGTCATGAACAAACCGCCAATCATCAAGACCAGTAATTTTAAATTTTTCATATTATTCCTCTTCATTTTGTTGTTCTTCAATATTGTTTTCTGTTGTTGTGTCATTTGCAACATCTGTTTCCGATGCTATGTTTTCTACATCTGATGTTTCTACTGTTTCTTCTTCCTCTTCTTCGTGGTCAATTTTTGAAACCGCAGCAATTGCATCATCACCTTTCAGTTTTATCAAACTTACACCTTGCGTATTTCTACCCATAGTGCGCAGTGTATTTAATCCGATTCGTATTGTTAATCCGGATTTATTGATAATCATTAAGTCATTCTCGTCTGTTACAGATTCAATGGCAATCATATTACCGGTTTTCTCTGTTACATTCAATGAAATAACGCCTTTTCCGCCACGAGAAGTTACACGGTAATCATCTAAAGCGGAACGTTTTCCGTAGCCGTTTTCAGATACTACCATAATATCTTCTTTAATTTCCGCAGTTGTATCTGCACAAACCATGCCAATTAACTCATCATCTGTTTCATCGATAGAAATACCACGTACACCAGAACCGGTTCTGCCGATAGCGCGCACACCTGCTTCACTGAAACGCACCGCTTTTCCTTTTTTAGAACCTAAAATGATTTCGCATTTACCATTAGTTAAGGCAGCCGTTACCAGCTCATCTCCTTCTCTTACTGTAATCGCGTTAACACCATTAGAACGTGGTCGAGAATATTCACGCATAGAGGTTTTCTTCACAGTACCGCGTTTCGTTGCCATGATGATATTGTGTGAATCCAGGAATTCTTCATTTTTCAAATCTGCCACATTGATAAATGCTTTGATTTTATCGTCCTGTGGAATGTTGATGACATTCTGAATTGGTCGTCCTTTAGATGTTTTATTGCCTTCCGGAATTTCGTACACTTTCAACCAATAGCATTTACCCATTTCTGTAAATAGCAACAGGTAATTGTGTGTAGACGCTACGAATAAATGTTCTATAAAGTCAATATCACGTGTTTTGCCACCTTGCGAGCCTTTGCCACCACGATTTTGTTTTTTGTATTCATCTAAGGATGTTCGTTTTACATATCCTAAATGAGAAATCGTCACCACCATTTCTTCTTCTGCAATCATATCTTCATACGAGATATTATCGCCGTACAATACGATTTCAGAACGGCGTTCGTCACCGTATTTTTTCTTGATTTCGAGCATTTCACCTTTGATGATGTCAAAGCGTAAATGTTCGTGTTCCAGAATATTTTTCAAATGTGCGATTAAGTCCGAAACTTCTTTATGTTCAGCACGTATCTTGTCGATTTCCAGACCTGTTAAACGCTGTAACGTCAATGCCAGCACTGCTTTCGCCTGAATTTCTGACATGCCAAATCCTGAGATTAAGCCTTCTTTCGCATCTTCCGGATTTTTAGAACTACGGATTAATTTAATCACTTCATCTAAAGCATCTAACGCGATTAAGTAACCTTCTAAAATATGTAAGCGTTCTTCTGCTTTCTTTAATTCGAATTTTGTTCTTCTGATAACTACTTCATGTCTGAAATCTACGAAATGACGAATCATATCGCGAAGATTCAGCATTTCCGGACGACCATTCACCAATGCAATATTGTTTACACCAAAGCTGGTTTGCAACGGTGTGTGCTGATACAGGTTATTCAGAACTACATTTGGAATAGCATCTCTTTTTAAGTCGAATACCACGCGCAAACCATCTCTGTCTGATTCATCTCTGATTTCGGCAATACCTTCCAGTTTTTTATCATTCACCAAATCAGCAGCACGGGTAATAATCATCTTTGGTTCTATCTGATACGGAACTTCTGAAATAATGATTTGTGTTCTGCCTTCTTTGTTTTCTTCAATTCTCGCTCTTCCACGTACGCGTATTTTTCCGCGACCGGTTCTCAAGGCATCTTTGACACCTTCATAGCCGTAGATAATACCACCTGTCGGGAAATCCGGTGCTTTGACAAATTTCATCAAATCATCTACTGTAATTTCTTTATCGTCGATATAGGCAATAATACCGTCGATTACTTCTGATAAATTATGCGGTAACATATTGGTAGCCATACCAACGGCAATACCGGATGTTCCGTTAACTAAAAGCTGCGGTATTCGCGTAGGTAATACCGTTGGCTCTTCCAGTGAGTCGTCGAAGTTTAATTGAAAATCTACGGTTTCTTTGTGTAAATCTTCCAGCATATCTTCCGCAATCTTTTTCAACCTTGCTTCCGTATAACGCATAGCTGCCGGTGGATCTCCGTCGATAGACCCAAAGTTACCTTGTCCATCTATTAACGGATAGCGCAACGACCAATCCTGTGCCATACGCACCATGGCCATATACACGGAACTATCGCCGTGCGGGTGATATTTACCTAATACCTCTCCGACGATACGCGCAGATTTTTTATACGGTTTTCCGGAGGTCATGCCTAATTCGGACATACCGAATAAAACACGTCGGTGAACGGGTTTTAAGCCATCTCTTACATCCGGTAAGGCACGGGAAACAATTACCGACATAGAGTAATCTATGTAGGCAGATTTCATTTCATCTTCAATGTTAATGGGTACAATTCTGGGTCTGTTCAACCCTTCTAATTCTTCTGACATTTACGTTATTATTTAGCCTTGCAAAGATACCGATTTTAGGCCATTTTTTGAAGTTACTATACGTTAAGATTATCCACATTTTGGTTATAAAACAGGCTATTTTACACAATTTTACCAACTGTGCTCTTTTGGTAGATTTTACCGTGATTTTGTGCTTTTAACATACTTTCTTTTTATTAAAATCAGACTAAGTAAAAGCTCTGAAAAACCAACAGCAAAATAGACAGGTTGCAGGTAGCTGTTCAACCCGATGGCGTAAACTTGCACCAGTATCCAGATAATTAATCCTATACCGGCAATTGCAGCAAAATAGGGTGCAAAGTTGTTATGTAGAAAGCAAAGAATAGCACTTATGAGATGATAAATTCCATTAAATAAAAACAAGGCTATTCCGGGAATTAAAAAATCTGAAAAAGGAGAATTTGCAAGCATTTCGATATTCATTCCTAATGCGCTGCCATCCGGATGTGTTATAAATAAATATCCGACAGGTAATGCACCAACAGCAACCATTACTTGAATAATTCCTAAAATCAGCAGCAGGAAGTTTTGTTTATTCATGCAGTAATTATTTACATGAAAATTAATACTATTCTTAATCAGTTTAACTGATTTTTATCACACTTAGCGTTGAGTTGCATGTGTGGCTGAATCTTGCGCTACCCAAACCAGTTTAGATATGTTATAACCCAGATTTTCGGCTATTTTAAGATAGTTGAGTTTAATATCTTCAGGGATAGTCATCTCGCGGGAAAGCAACCACAAATACTTTAGATTTTGACCGGCTATGAGTGCATATTTATAATCTTTATCTAGTGCAATAACGTTATAACCTGCATAAAATGGTCCGAAAAAAGAAACCTTCAGCATGGCAACATTCGGATCACCGGCAAATTTAGCTTTCCCGATTGCCTCTTTCCATACCTTTGTTTGGTAATTAAATCCACGGTTTTCTACTTTAATGCTGCCATCAGTATTAACCGAATAATTTGCTGTGGTATTGTTGAGATTGCGTTCAAACTTAAAGTCCATTCTGGCTATCTCATACCACTTTCCCAAATATTTTTCTTTATCAAAAGGCGTAACCGCAATGCCACCTTTCACGATGGAAGAACAGGAAATAAATGTCATCATAATTATAATTAAGAGAGAAGCGTGTATTATTAAATGCTTTGTTTTCATACTGGTGGTTTTACTTTGTAGTGCAGTTTCCTAAACCTAACTTATTCATGAATTTTAATATACAGGCAAGAGACTTCCTCCTGTCTTCTCGTACTTGCTGATTCTACCTGTATTTCTCACATGCATCGTTATAAGTTA
>DAOORG010000232.1:0-4298 GCA_035389165.1 Chitinophagales bacterium | reverse complement strand
TTAGTGCTTATTGCCGTAAATTACATCAAAATAATTGTATGCAACGCGATTGGTGGAAATGGGGCGACCCGAAAGAAATAAAACATATCAACGACTATCCAAAATTAAAAACATTGGTCGAAGAACGCTGGAAAACTCATTTACGTGAAGATTTTTTTCCGCCTAAAAAATTTGAATTACCACAGCTTTCTGAAAAAAAGAAGGAACAAATCAAAGATATTTTCGCTTCTATTTATCCTAAAAAAATATCGTTTAGCGATGATGACCGATTGTTTGTATCACTTGGAAAAAGTTATTACGATGTAATTAGAATTTTTAACGGACAAGGTTTTATTTCGCCTGACGTGGTTATTGTACCCACAACACACGAGGAAATTCAATACATATTAACACAAGCATCTGCAAACAATGTGCAAATTATTCCATTTGGTGGCGGCACAAATGTTGTTGGTGCATTGTCTTTGGATAATTTAGCAGGAAGAACGGAAATAAAATGCACGCTGGATTTACGCAAATACAAGCGAATGCTTCACATAGATGAAGAACATTTAACAGCTACGTTTGAAGCAGGAATCTTTGGTCCTGAATTAGAAAAAATCTTGAATGCTAAAGGCTTTACTTTAGGACATTTTCCTCAATCTTTTGAATATTCAACATTAGGCGGATGGCTGGTTACACGCGGTGCAGGTCAGGAATCCACGTATTATGGAAAAATAGAAGATTTAGTGGAACATATAAAAGTGGCCACGCCAGCCGGCACATTGGAAAGCAATCAGTTTACACACGATGCATCCGGAATTAATGTGTTGCCTTTTTTTACAGGCAGCGAAGGAACGCTAGGTGTTGTAACAGAACTCACCATAAAAATCAAAAAACTTCCTAAAAATTATCGCTGGATAGTTGGTTTGTTTCCAACTTTCCAAGAGGGTACCAATTATCTGAAAGAACTGGCTCAAGCTGGTGTTAAACCTTCTGTAGTTCGTTTGTCTGATGCAAATGAAACTAACTTATTTTCCAAAATGTCTTCTTCAGAAGAACATCCAGGTTTATTAAATGACTTAAAAAAAGAAGCTCAAAAACTAATTCTTCAATGGAAAAATTTATCTGCACCTTGTGTGTTGATTATGCGATTTCCTCAAGGTGAAATAAGTGTTTCCTCTCAGGTAATTTATGCCAAAGAACTGGTAGAAAAACATAAAGGAATGTTAGCGCCAACTACCATCGGCGATAAATGGGCAGACAATCGCTTTAAATTGCCGTACCTTAGAGATACGCTGGTTGAACATTCCATTTATATTGATACAATGGAAACTTTGGTAAATTGGAAAGATATTTCAAAACTTCATCAGGCATTAACCAGAGAATTAAATAAAAGTGTTGCTTTTAACAAAAATAAAGGAATCTTTCTGGCACATATTTCTCATATTTATCCGAATGCTGCCTGCATGTATTTTACACTGATTACACCTATGCTAAAAGGAAGAGAAATTGAACAATGGCAAGAGTTGAAAGATTTAGTAACAAATACAATCATGCAACACAATGGTGCTGTTTCGCATCACCACAGCGTAGGTTTAGATCATCAAAAATGGTATAAAAAATATACGGATACGCTGGCATTGGATATCTTAAAAGCTGTAAAATCTAAATTAGATCCAAAAGGAATAATGAATCCTGGAAAATTATTTAGCTGATTTACCGTTTAAAGTAAACAGATGGCAAATTAAATACAAAGGTAGAACATAAATAATTCAGCTATAAACAATCGATATTGCGCTAAAATATCAGCTAAAATCTAAACAAAATTGTCAGTTAAATGATTATCAACTGTCAAAAACAAACATGAGTCGCCAACATAATATACAACGTGCCGTTTCAGAACGATTTGATATAGTCGTAATTGGTGGTGGGATAACCGGTGCAGGTATTGCATTAACTGCAGCTAGAAAAGGCTGGAAAACTTTATTGATTGACAAACACGATTTTGCCTTTGGAACTAGTTCACGATCGGCAAAAATGATACATGGTGGCTTGCGATATCTTCAAAACTTACAAATAAAATTAGTTAAAGAAGCCTTGCATGAACGCGAACACTTATTGAAAGAATATCCGCATTTAGTGAAACCACAGCCATTTTTTATGCCTATATATAAATCACGGCTAAGTAAAATCAAATTAGGTATTGGTCTTTCCGGATATGATTATCTCACCGGCGAAAGCAGTATGCCTAAGCATGCTGAAATGGATATGGAAGAAGTAAAAATTCGATTTCCTCAGTTAAATACAACATCTATGGTAGGTGGTTTTATTTATTATGATGCTAAAACCAATGATGCAAGATTAACCAATGAAGTCATTCAGGAAGCAGCAGATTTAGGTGCGGTCGTTTTAAATTATTTCGAATTAACCAGCCTTCAAAAACAAAGTAGTAAAATTAAAAGCATCACCTGCGAAGATAAAATCACCGGAAAAAATTACACCATTAAATCAAATGTTTTCGTTTCGGCAACCGGAATATGGACAGATGAATTATTAAAGAAATTTGACAGCGAAGACAAGAAAAAATATCTGATGCCAAGCAAAGGTGTACATTTAATTGTTTCTGCAGATCATTTTCCAAAAGATTGTGTGATGTTGTTACCAACAGCCAATGGTGATGGCAGAATGATTTGGTGTATGCCTTGGGACGACAATTTGAACGTAATAGGTACAACAGATACTGACTATACAGAAGGAAATGATGAGATATTTATTTTAAAAGATGAAATAAGCTATATTCTTGAAAGTGTAAATGCTCAACTAAAAGATAAACAACTTACTGAAGCAGATATTTTGAGTGTTTATGCAGGTATTCGCCCTTTGTTGAATGATAAAGATGAAAGTAAAAAAAGCAATCAGCGTTCTCGTGATTACCAAATCTGGTGGAACAATGATAATATGTTGACTATTTCCGGTGGCAAATTAACTTCTTTTTTATCGATGGCAGAAAATTGCATCAAAACTATAGAAGATAAACACAGTATTCAATCATCTGACAATGAAGAAATTAAAATAAACTCTCTCATTGATAACTTTAAGCATAGATATGGTATAAAGAATGCTACTCTAATTGCAAATATTGCTCAGGAAAATAGTGAGTTAGTGTTGAATTTTAAAGATTACAACTACTCTCCTGCTGAAATCATCTTTTTTATACGACATCAACATGCTCAAAAGCTAGATGATATCTTAACGCGCAGAACACTTATCAGTTATCAAATGAAAGATTTTGATGAAGATTTGGTGAAAACTGTTTCCGAAATTATGACAAAAGAGTTAAATTGGAGTGCTGAACAAATAAACATAGAAGTAGATTTGTACAGAAAATCATGGAAGCTGATGCATTCGTGGAAGTAACATTAATTTCAATTTATGAAAATTGCGTTCTTGATTAACGGCACTGCTAAAGGGCTGACAAAACTTACAAAAAGCATTGAAATTACCTTCAAAGAATTTGAACCTAAGCTTTTTATTTCAGAAAAATCCGGAGATATTTTTAGTCTTGCACATACCGCAATTTCTCGCGGCTACGACACGATTATTATTTGTGGTGGCGACGGCACATTAAATGAAGGAATTAACGGAATTCTTGATTCATTTAAAAATGGCTTAGGTGATTCACCAGATGCATTCGACTGGCAAAAAATCAGTCAAATAAAAGTTGGAGTCTTGCCTTCTGGCAGCGGAAATGATTTCTCTAAGACGATCCATGTTACAAAAGAAATTGATTATCTGAAAAATTTGATCTTACAAAATCGTTCGCAGTTAATAGATATAGGCTGGGTATCTTTCTTTAAATCAGATAAAGATCCAGGACATCGCTTCTTTATTAATATTACAGATGTTGGAATGGGCGGCGAGGTTGCGCTAAAACTGCAACATAAAATTCCAATGGCAGGACCGGATATTAATTATTTCTGGGCAATTACATCTACACTGGCAACCTATGAAAAAGTAAAAATAAAGGCTAGCGGTGATAATTTTTCCTGGGAAGGCAAAGCCATAAATTTTGTGGTAGCTAATGGAAAATATTTTGGAAACGGATTAGGTGTTGCACCGGATGCATCCGTTACAGATGGAAAATTTGATATCGTAATTATTGGAGATGTGTCATTGATGGATTATTTCAAAAATTTAGGAACAGTAAAGAAATGTGAGAAAGTAAATCACCCTGAAGTGCACTATTACCAAATGGATAAAGTTACTGTAGAATCAATGGAAACACGAAAAATATCTATTGATATGGATGGAGAATTTAT